>NZ_JBPQTP010000002.1:0-164851 GCF_051386395.1 Micromonospora sp. URMC 106 | reverse complement strand
CCCCCCCCCCCCCCCCCCCCCCCCACGGGTAACTCGGTTGTCAGTTGCTGACCTTGACGACCATGTCGTCGGTCGGGTTGGTGCCCTGCTGAAGGATCTCGATCCGGGTGCCGGAACCGGCCACCTTCACCGAGTTCCACGGGTTGCCGGACGTCCAGTACTTGTTCGCCCCGGTGTCGGAGAAGACCGGCTGCGGGGCGAGCGCCGGGAGCGTGACCGGGACACCGTTGAGGTGGAAGGTCTGCGCCGGCTTGGCGTACAGGCTGAACGTGGCGTCGAAGCCGTTGCGGCGGTTGGTGACGTTGCCCTGACCGTCGACGGTGATCTTGTTCGGCCGGACGTCCACCGGGAGGTTCAGGCCGTAGCCCGGGTGCTCCGAGGTGTTGTTGTCGCCGTACGCGTAGTTCACGTACCACACCAGCATGCCGGGGTGGTTCGAGAACCGCTCCACCCAGTTCGGGCGGGTGTTGTTGAACCCGTAGTTGTACCCGCCGGTCCGCAGGGTGTCGTCGTAGCCGACGTAGGACCGGTTCTCCGCGATGTAGAAGCGGGGGTACGAGTCGGTCACCGAGCCGGTCATCCGGGTGAAGCCCTTGGCGGTCCACTCGGCGGCCAGCGTCTCGGCGTCGTCGGTCCAGGCGACGGCGCCGCCCTTGACCAGCGACACGTTGTCCAGGAACGCGCCGGCGAGGTGCACGCCGCCGTCGGTCTGGTAGCGGTAGCGGAACTGCACGGTCTGCCCGGCGTACGCGGACAGGTCGTAGGCCAGGTCCACCCAGGCGCCGCTGGTCGAGCCGTCGACCCCGGTCTCACCGGCGTCGATCGAGGAGTTGGCCAGCGGGGTCCAGGTGGCGCCGCCGTTGGTCGACACCTCGGCGTAGAGGTAGTCGTAGTCCTCTTCGATGTCGTACCAGGCCTTCGCGGTGATCGACGCGGACGTCGTACCGGTCAGGTCGAGCTGCCGGGTCAGCGTGGTGTTCAGGTCGTCCGCGCTGCCGCCCCACCACTCGTACGACCCGCCGAACGGCGTGTTGTAGCTGGTGGTCTGGGTCTGCGCCGGCAGGTTGACGACGACCGCCTGGGCCTTCGGCCCGTCGCTGTCGCCGGCCGGGCCGAGCGTGACCTTGGTGGTGCCGCTGTTCTCCTCGACCACCGAGTAGTTCAGCCAGCCCAGGAACAGCTTCGAGTACGGGTCCATGTAGCCCGGCGTGGAACCGATGTCGTCCTTGCCGTGGCCGAGCCACGAGCCGGACGCCATGAGGCTCCAGAAGCCCACGCCGTTGTCGCCGCCGGCGGTGTCGTAGTAGTCCGGCAGACCGAGGTCGTGGCCGTACTCGTGGGCGAAGACGCCCAGGCCGCCGTTCTCCGGCTCCGTGGTGTAGTCACGGATCCAGATGCCGGTGTCACCGATCTGGACGCCACCGGCCTTGTTCGCCCCCGGACCGGCGCTGCCGGCCAGGTTGGGGAACGCCGCCCAGCGGTGCGACCAGATGGCGTCCTCGCCCTGGGCGCCGCCGCCGGCCTCCTCGCCCTCGCCCGCGTGCACCGCCTGGAAGTGGTCCACGTAGCCGTCGGGCTCGTTGAAGTCGCCGTCACCGTCGAAGTCGTACCGGTCCCAGATGTCGAACTGGGCCAGGTACTGCTTGATCTGCTCCGGCGTCTTGCCGGCCGCGACCTGGGACTGGTACCAGGCGGTGGCGCTGTCCTTGACGAAGTTCCAGTACCCGTCGGACTCGGGGATCTGGTTGCTGCCGTACCGGGCCTCGTTGTACGGAACCTTGACCCACTCGCTGACGTCGCCGTTGACCGTGTAGCGCCCGCCGGACTGCTTGTAGTAGAAGTCCCGCATCGACTCACCCGGACCGAACATCATGTCCTGGTAGTGCGCCCGGTTGAAGTCCGACCGCCACAGGGTGCTGTTGTCGTCGGTCGGGCTGCCGTCCCAGTTGCGGTCCGGCTCGGCGATCTGGTTGTGCACCGGGCCGGCAGCTCCGCCGGTCCGGGGGTCGGTCTGGTCGCCGAACTCGACCAGCATCGTGAAGATCGGGTCGGTCTTCGGCGCCTGCTGGTACTCCACGAACAGGTCGTCCTTGACCTGGATGACCTTCGAGCCGTTGCGCGTCTGAAGCTTGGCCTTGCCCGAGAGCAGGTCGGCGATGGCCTTCTTCCGGAGCTCCCGCTGCTGATCCGACTTCGGATCGGGGAGGTTGTCCCTGCCATGCTTCGCCTTGTCGGAACCGGGGGCCGGGTCCGCGGCCGGTGCGCCGGAGGCCGGCGCCGACACGACTCCCGCCGCCAGCAGCGCGGCCGCGGCCGAGGCCAGACCGGCTGTGACTCGTCTCCTCAAAGGTCCTCCTCCTTTGTGGATCTGTTACATGACGGGCGCAGCCGAGGCCACGACTGTCATGTGATGCGTCACTCACCCTGGCAGAGACGACGTGCACTTGTCACGGGTCAAATACCGGGCGGGCGGAAGGTAGGCGGCCTTCATATGCGCATAAATGACGACCAAAAGGCGCGTTGAGGCAACGTTGATTCACGTTACGTTTTGGCCACGATCACGTTGCGTAGCCGGAGTTATGAAGTCCCCTATGGGGAGCGTCCGAACCATCGAAAATGTCACAGCGATCGGCAGGCGCAGCCCGCGGCGCGTAAGACGAGCGGGGCCCGCCCGGAGCAGTGTGCTCCAGACGGGCCCCGCCGTGTGCCCCGTGGACCGATCCGAGGTCAGTTCGTTGCCGGGGTGACGTGCACCGTGGCGTACGAGTTGTCCTTCGCGGTCCGCTTGATGGTGATGGTGACGCCGTACGCCACGCCCTGGTCACCGGGGTTGCCGGTGCCCAGCACGATGGCGCCGCCGCCCAGGGTGACCCCGTAGAAGGCCGGTGCCGGCGTACCGTCCGGGTTGGTGACCCGGGTGGTGTACCGCTCGTTGCCCTTCGACGGGATGACGACCGAGGCGTCGCTGTCCCGGGCGTACGCCGCGCCGTCGCGGATCTCGATGCCCGGGTACCAGCCCTTGGCGTCCGTGAAGCCCGGCACCGCCGGCTGGGCGCCGAAGTCGGTGCAGTACTCGCTGTACGGCTCGTCCGCCGCCTCCAGGCACTCCCGGAAGGGGTACGTGGGGTTGAGCGAGAAGGCCGCGTTCGCGGACTGCGGGCGGCTGGGCAGGTTGTCCAGCACCGACGGGTCCTTGACGGCCGCCTCGCCCTTGCGGCGGTACGGGTCGAAGTGCGAGTCCACGATCAGCAGACCGCCCTTGGCGCCGTAGCTCGGCAGCGAGGTGAGCTGCGCCGTGGTGTGGTTGACGTCGCCGAGCGCGGTGTCCCGGTACCAGACCAGCATGCCCGGGGCGTTGTACGACAGCTTGTCGACCTTCCACGCGTCGTGCGAGTAGACCGTGTCGTAGGCGTACTTCAGGCCGTTGTCGAAGCCGTCGAAGTTGCGCCACTCGGCCAGGTAGTAGTGCGCCTGGGTCGAGGTGCCGCCGTCGATCCGCCAGCCCGCGCCGGTGGTGTCGACGAACGTGCCGCCGGTCGCGGTCCAGCCGTTGGCGCCGCTCTCGACGTCGTCGCTCCAGGTGGTGGCGCCGCCGCCGGTCACCGAGAAGTCGTCGGCGAACCAGCCGCGCTCCACGAACGCCTCGTCCGTGGCGTAGCGGAGCCGGACCTGCACCGTCTGCCCGGCGAACGCCGACAGGTCGACGTAGTCGTGCCGCCAGCCGTGGGTGTCACCGGTCAGGCCGTACTTCTTGTTGCCGAAGTCGACCATGCGGCCGTTCGGGTCGGCGTAGCCGTCGTTGGTGGTGACGAGCTTGCCGGTCGAGTCGTAGACCTTCTGCTCGGCCCAGGTGGCGCCGCCGTCGGTCGAGACCTCGACGAAGCCGTAGTCCCAGTCGGCCTCGATGACGAAGTTGTTCCACATCCAGAACTTCGCGTCGGCCGCCGCCGGCACGGCCACCTGCCGGGTGATCTTGACGTCCGCCCAGTCCTGGTCGGCGCCGGTATACCACATCTTCGTGCCGCTGTGCGGCGTGGCCAGGGTGATCACCTTGTTCGGCAGGTTGATCTTGATGCCGTCCGCGGTGCCGCGCGGGGTACGCGAGGTCTGGCCCAACTGCACGTCGCGCGGGTCCGCACCGGGCGCGAGGGTCAGCGGGTCGGCCCAGCCGAGCACCCACTTGTCCCACAGGCCCATGTGCGTCGGCAGCGCCTGGAAGATCTCACCGGAGTGCGAGCCCGAGGCCATCAGGTCCCAGAAGTCGACGTCCGAGTCGGCGTTGCCCGAGGTGTCGTAGAGGTCCGGCAGGCCCAGGTCGTGGCCGAACTCGTGGGCGAAGACGCCGACGCCGGCGTCCTCCGGCTGCACGATGTAGTTCGAGACCTGGATGTTGGTGCCGGGGACGGTGTAGCCGCCGGCGATCGACGACGAGTGCGCCCAGATGGCGTACGTGCCCTCGGCGCCGCCGCCGCGGGACTTGCCCTGGCCGGCGTGCACCAGCACCAGGTGGTCGATCACGCCGTCCGGCTCGAAGACGTTGCCGTCACCGTCGCGGTCGCCCTGGTCCTCGATGTCGTAGTCGGCCCAGGGGAAGTTCGGGTCCATCTTGGCGAGGGTGTCGATCGCGTCGGTGGCCAGCCGCCCCGCGCCCTGCGGGTTGTCCGGGTGGCCGTTCATCGACTGCTGACGGCCGGCGACCCAGTTGCCGTTCTCGTCCTGGAAGCAGCGCGAGGCCGCGTACCAGCCCTCGGAGTGCGGCACCTTGATCCACGGGCTGGCCTGCCCGTCGACCGTGTACGCGCCCTTGGACATCTCCAGGTACATGTTGTGCATGGTCCGGCCGGCCAGGCTGATGCCCGGCTTGCCGTCCGGCCCGGTCAGGTCCGGGCGGACCCGCTCGGTGATGCCCTCCTTGGTGTAGAGCATCTTGTCGTAGTGCGCCGGCGAGAAGTCCGGCACCCACATCGAGTTGTTGTCCTCGTGCGGCAGGCTCGCCGGGTTGGGGATCTTGTTGTGCAGCGGCCCGTTCTGCACGGTGCCGAGGACACAGCTCCGGTCCTCGAAGACCGTCTTGGGGACCATGACGTCGGTGAAGTCGTCGTTGGCCTGCTCGTTGAACTCGACCAGCAGGGTGAGCAGCTTCGCCGTCTGGGTGCCCGTGGCCTGCTTGATCTGCCGCGGGTTCTTGCCCGTCTTGATCGCCTCGGCCTCGGTCTTCGCGAGCTGCCGCGCGGTGACCGGGTTGCCGCGGGCGAACTTGCGGTCGTAGGCCCGCGCCTCCTCGACCGCCGGGGCGTAGACACCACCCTTGCCCTTGACCTCGCGGCCGTCGCTGTCCGGCTGGACGGCGGGCTCGGCGTAGTTGATGTAGTACTCGTCCGCGCCGATGGTGGCTCGGGCGGGGCCGGGCTCTGCCGCCGCCGCGCCGCCAGTCACGGTCAGTGACGTGGCCGCGAGGGCGATGGCGGGCAGCGCGACGAGTAGGCGTCGGCGCGACCCGGATTGCGGATTTCTGTTCATGCCGCTCCATTTCTCGGGGCATGGGGAGGGAAGGAGTCGGCCGGCCCTCTCATCGATGTGATGTCCATCGAACCGACTCGACCTGCGTGAACCTAAATCAGAAAACAGGCGAATGACAGGGGTCGACGTCAGCCTGTGTCCGTTCAGCTTCTCCCGGTTCCCCCGACCGACCGATGTGACAGGGCGCATGCGGTCCGTCGCGTACCCGTAAGAAATGACGATGGGTGACGGTCCGCGCGGGACCGCCACCCATCGGGTCGTACGCCTACCGTCAGTCCTCGTCGGACTTCCCGCCGCCCATGCCGGACGAGATCAGGTCCATCACGGACGAGTCCTGGAGCGTGGTGACGTCGCCCAGCGACCGGTTCTCGGCCACGTCCCGCAGCAGCCGGCGCATGATCTTGCCGGAGCGGGTCTTCGGCAGCTCCGGCACCAGCATGATCTGCCGGGGCTTGGCGATCGGGCCGAGGGTCTTCGCCACGTGGTTGCGCAGGTCGGCGATGAGCTTCTCGCCCGCCTCGCCCGAGGTGTCGATGCTGCCGCGCGGGATGGCGAACGCGACGATGGCCTGCCCGGTGGTCGGGTCGGTCGCGCCCACCACCGCCGCCTCGGCCACCGACGGGTGCGAGACCAGTGCCGACTCCACCTCGGTGGTGGAGATGTTGTGCCCGGACACCAGCATCACGTCGTCGACGCGGCCGAGCAGCCAGATGTGCCCGTCGTCGTCCCGCTTCGCGCCGTCCCCGGCGAAGTACACCCACCCGCGGTGGCCTTCGGCGCCCGCCTCCCGCCCGGACTCGGCGCCTCCGGCGCCTGCACCGAACCGCGACCAGTACGTCTCGATGAACCGGTTGTCGTCGCCCCAGATGGTGCGCAGCATCGACGGCCACGGCTCGCGCAGCACCAGGTAACCGCCGCCGCCGTTGGGCACCGACTGGCCCTGGTCGTCCACCACGTCGGCGCTGATCCCGGGCAGCGGCGTCATCGCGGAGCCAGGCTTGGCCTCGGTCACGCCCGGCAGCGGCGAGACCATGATCGACCCGGTCTCGGTCTGCCACCAGGTGTCCACGACGGGCAGCTCACCTCGGCCGACGTGCTGCCTGTACCACATCCACGCCTCGGGGTTGATCGGCTCGCCGACGCTGCCGAGCAGCCGCAGCGAGGAGAGGTCGTAGCCGGCCGGGATGTCCTCGCCCCACTTCATCATCGTGCGGATCAGCGTCGGGGCGGTGTAGAGGATGCTGACCTTGTACTTGTCGACGATCTCCCAGAACCGGCCCTTGTGCGGGGTGTCCGGGGTGCCCTCGTACATCACCTGGGTGGCGCCGTTGGAGAGCGGGCCGTAGACGATGTAGGAGTGCCCGGTGACCCAGCCGATGTCGGCGGTGCACCAGTAGACGTCCGTCTCCGGCTTCAGGTCGAAGACCGCGTGGGTCGTGTACGACGTCTGGGTGAGGTAGCCGCCGGTGGTGTGCAGGATGCCCTTCGGGCGCGCCGTGGTGCCGCTGGTGTAGAGGATGAACAGCGGGTGCTCGGCGTCGAACGGCTGCGCGGCGTGCTCGGCCGGGGCGGTCTCCACCGTCTCGTGCCACCAGCGGTCCTTCGCCGACCAGGCGACCTCCTCGCCGGTGCGGCGCACCACCAGCACGTGCTCGACCGACGGGCAGTTGGCCACCGCCTCGTCCACGGTCGGCTTCAGCGCCGACGGCTTGCCCCGGCGGTAGCCGCCGTCGGCGGTGATCACCACCTTGGCGCTGGCGTCCTGGATCCGGTTGGTCAGCGACTCGGCGGAGAAGCCGCCGAAGACCACGCTGTGGGTCGCGCCGATGCGGGCGCAGGCCAGCATCGCGACCGCCGCCTCGGGGACCATCGGCAGGTAGATCGCCACCCGGTCGCCCGCGGTGACGCCCAGGTCGGTCAGCGCGTTCGCCGCCTGGCAGGTCAGCCGGTGCAGGTCCGCGTACGTGATGGTGCGGGTGTCGCCCGGCTCGCCCTCCCAGTGGATGGCGACCTTGTCGCCCAGGCCCGCCTCGACGTGCCGGTCCAGGCAGTTGTACGCCACGTTGAGCTGCCCGCCGACGAACCACTTCGCGAACGGCGGCTTCGACCAGTCGAGCACCTGGTCCCACTGCCGCGCCCAGGTCAGCCGCCCGGCCTGCCGCTCCCAGAACGCCAGCCGGTCGGCGTCCGCCTCCGCGTACGCGTCGGCGGTGACGTTGGCGTTCGCGGCGAGTTCGGCCGGCGGCGGGAACTGGCGCGTCTCGTTCAGCAGATTGGCCAATGCCTCGCTCATGCCGTGCTCCCTCGTCGCTCGGGGTGATCTGCGTCTCCCGCACGAGGTTAGTCGGGGTGTCCCGCCGAGGAACCGCCGGTCCGGCCAACGCGCGCCGAGCGGCCCGCGCCGCGCGCCGGACGGCGGTGCAGGCGCACGGATGGGCACCCGGTCGACGCCGTTCGTCGAGGATGGGCCCCTGCTGGCAACGCGGCAAGGTGGCGGCGGTCGCTTCCGGGCGGCTCGTCGGCGGGCCGGGGCGGGCAGTCGATAGCGTGACGGGGTGACCGCTGACCCGCTCGCCCCGCTGCTCGCGCTCGCCGACATCGCCGCCGCCGTCGAGCGGGCCCGCGAGCGGTTCGACCAGGCACTCGGGCACCGCGCGCTGCGCCGGCACGGCGGCCAGGTCGCGGCCGAGGTCAGCCTCCGGTCCGCGGTCGCCAGCGCCGCCCTGGAGGGGTACGCCCACGAGCGCGAGGCCGTCCGCGCCGGCACCGTGACCGAGCCGGTGGTCCAGGGCGCGCTGCGGGTCGCCGGGGCGCTGCCCGGGCTGTCCGAGCTGTGGCCGAAGGCGCCCCGGCAGGCGCTGGCGAAGCTGCACGTCCTCGCCGCCCGGGACGTCGTGGCCGAGGCCGAGCTGGGCCGGCCCGTCGCCGACCCGGTGGTCGCCGCGCGACTGGACGGCCTGGCCGGGCTCGTCGCCGGCGGCACGAAGGTCTCCCCGCTGGTGCTGGCCGCCGTCGTACACGGCGAGCTGCTGAACCTGCGCCCCTTCGCCGGGCCCTCCGGGGTGGTGGCCCGCGGCGCCGCCCGGCTGGTGCTGCTGTCCAGCGGGCTCGACCCGCGCGGCCTGCTCGCCGTCGACGTCGGCCACCACGAACGCGAGCCCGAGTACGTCGGCTCGGCCGGCGCGTTCGCCACCGGCACCCCGGACGGCCTGCGCTCCTGGCTGCGGCACTACATGACGGCGGTGGAGGTCGGCGCGGACCAGCTCACCGCGATCGGCGACGAGATCCTCGCCGCCGCCTGACCCGTGCGGCCCGGATCACGGGGCCCGGATCACGGGGCCCGGATCGCGAGGGGTCGGCGGCCGGGCGCCTGGGCCCGCTCAGGCGGGCGCGGGGGTGGCGCGGGTGCGGCGGTGACGGCCGTACCAGGCGATGCCGATGGCCACTCCGACGCCGACGCCCAGCGCCGCTGCGGCGACCGGGACGGCCGGGCGCTCGCGCAGCCGCCGGCCCAGCGGGACCGGGTGCCGGAACTCCAGCACCGGCCAGGAGTTCTCGACCGCGAGCCTGCGCAGCTGCCGGTCGGGGTTGACCACCGACGGGTGGCCGACGCACTCCAGCAGCGGGCGGTCGCTGTACGAGTCGGAGTAGGCGAACGAGTCGGCCAGGTCGTACCCGCGCTCGGCGGCCAGCTCGCTGACCGCCTCGACCTTGCTCGGGCCGGCCGCGTAGAACTCGACCTCGCCGCTGTAGCGGCCGTCCACCACGCCCATCCGGGTGGCGATCACGTCGGTGACCCCCAGCAGCGCGCCGATCGGCCGGACCATCTCCTCGCCGGAGGCGGAAACCAGCACGACGTCCCGGCCGGCGGCCTGGTGCTCCTCGATCAGGGCGGCTGCCTCGGCGTACACGTAGGGGTTGATCAGCTCGTGCAGTGTCTCCGCGACGATCTGGCGGACCTGTTCCACCTGCCAGCCCTTGCAGAGCGTGGCGAGGTAGTCCCGGGTCCTGGCCATGGTCTGCTCGTCGGTGCCGCCCAGCCGGAACATCAGCTGCGCGTACGCCGACTTGACCACGTCACGCCGGGTAATCAGCCCGTCCCGGTAGAACGGCCGACCGAACGCCAGGGCGCTCGACTTGGCGATGACGGTCTTGTCCAGATCGAAGAAAGCGGCACTTCGGCCCACGGCGCGAAAGTCTAGCCGGATGGTCTATGGTCGGCGGGTGCCCGGGGTCCGGGGGCCCCTCGGACGTGCGGGCCGACCCCCTTCACCCTCGCTCACCGTGACGTCAATCACACTCCGCGAATATTAATTCGCGCGGAGTGGAGGCGACACCACTCGACGTATACAGGTCCGCTCAGGCAGACTTGTCGACACGACGAGCGTTCATATCTCGTACAACAGGCAGACCCTCGGCGGTTGCACCCCCCGTGACCGCTGAGTGGGTTCGGCTCGACCCCCCCGGAGCCGAACCTCCCGACGACCCCCGTCTCCCCCCGACGGGGGTCGTCCCTTTCCGGGGAAGCGCTCCCGGCCTGGTAGAGGCACTTCTCCGAGGCCGGTCGGGCGGGGCGCCGGGCGGAAAGTCAGCGAATCGTCAGCGAACGTCAGCCGGACCCGGTCGGCGTAGTCCTCGGGCGTGTGCGTATAACGATTCAACGTCGTTGCCGCCTCGGCGTCCTGATCCCTGCGGCCTGGGCCAGGTGCTTGAGGCGGCGGCGGGTGAGTGGGCGAGGCGGAGTCGGAGTGGCCGGACGCGCCTCGATCCGCAACGGTGTTGTCGTGACCGCTTCCGTCCACTGACAGTCCCGCGGTGGCCGTGCCGCCGCCGAGTTCGGAGTTCCGGCAGTGCTTTTCGACGTCACCCGCAGCGAACTCGTCGACATCTTCGGCGAGGACCGGCTTGCGACCCTGCCCGCCATCGTCTTCCCGCCCGCCGCCGCGGACACCGAGGGCGCCCGCCTCCTGCAGGCCGTCGGTGTCCCCACCGGGACGCTCCGGCTGCATGTGCCCGACGAGGACTCCGGGCGGCTGCCCCTCGTCCGGGATGTCGTTGACGTCGAGGACTTCGAGGGCGCCTCGGAGGGCGCGGGCGAATGGCTCGTCATCGGCTGGCTGCTCAACGCCCACCTCGCCTTGGACGCCGGTTCCGGCAAGGTGCACGCCTTCGACGCCGACGAGGAGACCGTGCAGGAACTCCACACGGACGTCTCCTCCCTCGTCCAGGTCACCCTTCGGTTCCAGCGCCTGCTCGAAGAGTTCACCTTCGACAACGGCGGCGACGACGGCGACTTCGAGCGCCTGGAGCGCGAGGTCGAGCGCATCCGTCAGGAGACGAGCCGCATCGACCCGCTCCCCTGGCAGGACGACGAGACGGTCTGGTCGGTGGTCGGCGAGGAGATCGCGGCGGGCCAACGCTTCAAGGGCAACAGCCCGGGCGGCCGCTCGCTCTACGGGTGATCGCTGGCCGACGTCGCCCACGCACCGCGCGGTCTGCGCGGTGCGTGGCCCGCCTCTCCTGCGGACGGTCTCCTCATCGACGCCTGGCCGCGGCGCGGCAGGCCCCGGACGGGACCTGCCGGCGCTCCCGATTCAGTCGCAGGCGGCTCCGACGGGGGTGGGGCCGTCCGGGAGCACCGCCGGTTCACCGGCCTTGGTGCTCCTCGCGGCCCCGGACCGGGGGCGTTGCGGGGCGGCGGACAACGCCACCACGCCGAGCGTGACGACTCCGAGCGCCGCGCCGATCCAGGCGATCACGGGATAGTCGAAACCGGCGTCGATGGCCAGGCCGCCGAGCCACGGCCCCGCCGTGATCCCGACGTTGAAGGCGGAAACGTTCGTCGCGGCGGCGAGCGTGGGCGCCTCGGGTGCGAGCGCGAACGCGCGACTGTTCAGGACGGGGTTGGTGGCGAATCCGAACGCGCCGAGCAGGAGAATTGCTGGTACGGCCAGCGCGGGCACGTCGGCGGCCAGGGCGAGCACCGTCGAGACGACGACGAGCCCCAGGACTCCGACCCGGAGGGTGCGGAAGGGGTGCGCGTCGGCGGTCCGGCTGCCGATGGTGATGCCGGCAAAAGCGCCGATGCCGTAGAGGGCCAGCACCGCGGGAACCCAGGCCGGCGACAGGCCGGTCGTCTCGGTCAGCATCGGGGCCAGGTAGCTGAACGAGACGATCAGGGCGGTCGTGGCGAGGGCGGTCGTGGCGTACAGCAGCCAGACCTGCGGGTTGGCCAGCGCGCGGAACTCGTCCTGGAGCCGGGAGGCGCGCTGCGGGTGCGGTCGTCCACCGGGGATGGTGGCGATCACCCCGACGGCCGCGAGGGTGGAGAGCGCCGCCACCGCCCAGAAGGCAGCCCGCCAGCCGAGGTGTTGACCGATGACCGTGCCGGCGGGGAGGCCGATGACGGTGGCGACGGTGAGGCCGCCGGCCACGATCCCCATCGCCTTGCCGCGGGCGGTCGGCCCGACGAGGCCGACGGCGGTGACGGCGGCGACCGCCCAGAAGCCGGCGTACACGAATGCGCCCACGATCCGGGTGGCGAGCAGCACCGCATAGTTCGGCGTCAGCGCGCCCGCGACGTGTGCGGCGGCGAATATCGCGAGAAAGGTCAGCAGAGCGGTACGCCGCGACCAACGCAGGGTCGCCACCGCGAGAATCGGGGCGCCCACCAGCATGCCGACGGCGAATGCGGAGATCAGCAGCCCGGTGTGCGGGATCGACACGCCCAGGTCGGCGGCCATCTCGGGCAACAGACCGGCGAGCATGAGCTCCGACGTGCCCTGGGCGAATATCGCCAGGCCCAGGATGTAGATGGCTGCCGGCATCGACTACCTCCTTGTTTTGAACTGAATGGTCCAAAATTGGCACATGAAAAAGGGCGCTCGTCCGCCGCCAGGGTCAGATCGCGTCGAGTGCGGTGCTCGCGACCGCCCGCAACGTGGACCGGTCGGCGCCGCCGCGGGCGAGGACGCGCATGCCACTGATCGTGGCGACGACGAAGTGGGCGAGGGTGGCCGGATCCTTCTCCGGGTCGATCTCCTGCTGCCGTTGGCCTGCCTCGATCGCCAGGCGCAGCGCCGTCAGGCGCCGGTCCTGGTCGCGTTCCAGCCGGGTGGCGATCTCCGCGTCGCGCGGTGCCAGTTCGATCATGGAGTTGACCACCAGGCAGCCGGTCGGGTCTCCGGTCTCGGTGTCGGCGGCCTGCCACAGGAGGGCCCGGATCTTCTCCCGAACCGGCATGGCGCTCTCCAGCAACTCGACAGCAGCGGCGGTCCGCTGCGTCATGTAGCGGAGCAGCGTCTTCTCGAACAGGTCATGCTTGCTCTTGAAGGTGTTGTAGATGCTGCTTCGGCCCAACCCGGTCGCTTCGCACAGGTCGTCCGTCGAGGTCGCCTCGTAGCCCGCGGCCCAGAACGCGCGCATGGCCGCCTCGAGCACCCGGTCTTCGTCGAACGTCTTCGGTCGCCCCATGTCGGCATCGTAGCAGATTCTGAAACGTACGGTCCAAAACGGCGCCCAAGGTCGTTCGCGGCTGGGACGTCGTGGACGGTCATCGACCGCCTCCTGGCGGTTGAGCTCGGCCTGGTCGCCGCCGCAGAGCGACCAGGCCGAGCAGTCAGGAACGACTCGCCGGCGTGGGGCAGGGCTGAGCGGAGCACCGACACCGTCGGGCGGTACGGGTGCCCGCCGCTGTCGGTGCTCCGCTCAGCCCCAGACCTGCGGTGCGGGCTGGCGGGTCGTGGCGTTCAGCCGGTTGAAGAAGTTGGTGGTGGCGATCCAGAGCACCACCGCGGCCAGTTCCTTCTCGTCGAAGTGCCGGGCGGCCTCGTCCCAGATCTCGTCGGGCACCGCGTCGGCCCGGTCGGCGAGGCGGGTCGCGGCCTCGGCGAGTGCGAGCGCGGCCCGCTCCGCGTCGGTGAAGTACGGCGTTTCCCGCCAGGCGGCCACCGCGAAGAGCCGTTCGTCGGTCTCTCCTGCCTCGCGGGCGCTGCGCGCGCCGGAGTCGACGCAGGCGCTGCACCCGTTGATCTGGCTGGCCCGCAGGTGGACCAGCTCCAGCGTGCTGGTGGGGACGCCGGCGGAGTGCGCCGCCTTGTAGAGCAGGTTGATCGCCTTCACCGCGTCGGGGAGCACCACCGCCGGGTTCTGCATGCGGGCCTGCATGGTCATCTTGTCCTGTCCTCCCTGTTACGCTGGCCGGCGTTTCTCGCCGTCGCGTTCTCGTCCGTCACCTCGTTGTCGACAGCGGGACAGGCGGCGTGACAGTTGTGACGGCGGTCACGGGGTGGCGGATGTCGGCGAGAATTGCGGTGCCATGAGCGACCCAGACGTGCTGGCCCGGCGTTTCGAGGAGCAGCGTCCGCGCCTGCGGACCGTGGCCCGGCGGATGCTCGGTTCCGTGGCCGAGGCCGACGACGCGGTCCAGGACACCTGGCTGCGGCTCAGCCGCGCCGACGTCGACGGCATCGACAACCTGCCGGGCTGGCTCACCACCACCGTCGGCCGGGTCTGCCTCGACCGGCTCGGTTCTAGCGCCGCCCGGCACGAACGGCCCGCCGACGTGACCGAGGACGAGCCGACCACCTCCGGGGCCGGCGAGAACGATCCGGAGCGGGAGGCCCTGCTCACCGATTCGGTCGGACGGGCGCTGGACGTGGTGCTGCGGACCCTCGGCCCCACCGAGCGGCTGGTCTTCGTGCTGCACGACATGTTCGCGGTCTCCTTCGACGAGCTGGCGCCCGTCGTCGACCGCAGCCCGGCCGCCGTACGGCAGATCGCCAGCCGGGCCCGCCGTCGGGTGCAGAGCGGACCGCCGACGCCGGAGACGGACCGGGCCCGGCAACGCGGCGTCGTCGAGGCATTCCTCGCCGCGTCGCGGGAGGGGCGCTTCGACGATCTGCTCACCCTGCTCGACCCGCACGTCGTTCTACGCTCCGACGCCACAGCCGTCAGGATGGGTGGGGCCGGCGAGGCACGGGGCTCGTCCGCCGTGGCCGGCTTCTTCTCCGGCCGGGCCCAGGCCGCCGTGCCGGCGTTCGTCGACGGTGCGCCGGGCGCCGCCGTGGTGATCGACGGCCGTACCCGCATCGTGATCAGCTTCGTGGTCACCGACCGGATCATCGGCGTCGAGGTGGTCGCCGATCCCGACCAGATCGCCGCCGTCGAGCTGGTCGTCGACTGACCGGCCGGCGTGCCACCCGCCGGTGTGGGCTCACGCGCCCGTCGGTGCGGCGACCCGGGTGATCCGGCCGGCTGGCTGACCGCGCCGGCGCACGTCCGTCACGGCCAGGTCCTGGCCTGGGCGTCGAAGATCTCCGGCGGGCTCTCCACCGGCAGGACGCAGACCAGGTGCCCGCCGGGCACGCGCAGCACGCGGCACTCCTGCCACCGCGCGACCTGGGTGGCGCCGAGGGCGAGCAGTCGGGCGGTCTCCGCGTCGACGTCGTCGGTCTCGAAATCGAGGTGGAAACGGGGTGCGTCGTCGACCGCCTGCACGGCGGTGACCAGCCCGGGCAGGGCGTCGTGCAGGTCGATGAACTGCGGATACCGGGCGTCGGGCTCGGCGGGGACGCCGAGGGCGGCCGACCAGAAGGCCGCCGCCCGAGCGGCCTCCGGCGCAGGGGCGTCGATCAGGATGGCGTACACGCGGCTGCGGTGCATGCAACGCAGACTATCGATCCGTACGGCGTGCGGCGGGTGCGGCTGACCCGCGACGGCGGCCACGGCGGGGAGCGGGAGGTGGTCCTCCTCGTCATCGAGCAGGCCCGGGGAGGAGCGGCAGCATCCCTGCGGCCAGGGGCGACGAGCCGACGGCCATAGCAGATCGACTCATCCGGTGGGCGTTGTCCACAGGTGGCGGCGTTGTCCACAGGCGGCCGTCGCGGGGCGGCAGCCGGTGACGGATCGGGAGCAGGGTCTCGGTAAGCAACCCGGAGCCCGACCGCTGGAGGCCGCGATGCCACCCCGTACCTCCGTCCCGCCGCACCGGCGCATGCCGCTGCTCGTCACCTCGGACGGCGACCTGCTCGACGACCTGCTCCGGCTCGCCGCGGCGGGCGGTGTCGAGGTGGAACTCGCCGCCGATCCGGCGGCGGCCCGGACCCGCTGGCTGCCCGCCCCGCTGGTGCTGGTCGGCGCCGACCAGGCCCAGCCGTGCCTGCGGGCGCGGCTGCCGCAGCGGCCGCGGTTGGTGCTGGTGGGCCGGTCCGGGCAGTCCGATCCCGGTTTCCAGGTCGCCGAGCTGGTCGGCGCCGAGCACGTGGCCGTCCTGCCGGCCGCCGAGCCGTGGCTGATCGACCGGTTCGCCGAGTGCGGGCCGGACGGCGCCGATCGGGGCGGGGCCCGGATCACGGCCGTGCTGGGCGGGCGGGGCGGCGCGGGGGCGAGCATCCTGGCCGGCGGGCTCGCGGTCACCGCCGCCCGTGCCCGGCTGCGCACCCTGCTCGTCGACGCCGACCCGCTCGGCGGCGGGCTCGACCTCGTGCTCGGCTGGGAGCAGTTGGAAGGGCTGCGCTGGCCGGCGCTGACCGACGCCGACGGCCGGGTGGACGCGCCGGCGTTGGTGCGAGCCCTGCCGAGTCGGGGCGACCTGGTGGTGCTCTCCTGGGACCGGGGCGACCTGCTCGCCCTGCCCGCCCAGGCGATGGCGGCCACGGTCGACGCTGCCCGGCGGGGCCGGGACTTCGTGGTGGTCGACCTGCCCCGGCAGTTGGACGACGCGGCCGTCACCGCCCTCCAGGCGGCCGACCGGGTGTTCGTCGTCGTGCCGGCCGAACTGCGGGCCACCGCCGCGGCCGCCCGGGTGGTGGCGGCCGCCGCACCGCACTGCGCCGCGATGTCGGTGATCGTTCGCGGCCCGGCGCCCGGCCGGCTCGGGGCGGCCGAGGTGGCCCGCGCGCTCGGGCTGCCGCTCGCCGGCACGCTGCGCCCGGAGCCGGCATTGGCCCGTGGGCTGGAACGGGGCGAGGCGCCGGCCGCCCACGGCCGAGGGCCGCTGGCGGCCCTCTGCCAGCGCATCGTCGCCGAGCTGACCGGGACGTCCACGGCGGGTGCGGCATGACCGGGCCGGCCGAGGGCGACACGCTCGCGTCTCGGGTGCGGCAGCGGATCGCGGCGGCGGCCACCCCGGTCACCCCGGCCACGATCGTCTCCGCCGTACGCGCGGAACCCACCGCCGCCGTGCTCGGCGACACCGCCCTGTTGCGGATGGCCGACCGGGTGCGCGACGACCTGGTGGGAGCCGGTCCGCTCGCCCCGCTGCTGGCCGACCCGGAGGTCACCGACGTGCTGGTCAACGGCGTGCGGGTCTGGGTGGACAGGGGACAGGGCCTGCAGCAGGTCGCGGTGCCGGTCGGCACGGTGGACGATGTGCGCCGGCTCGCCCAGCGCCTCACCGCCAGCGCCGGCCGGCGACTCGACGACGGCTCCCCGTACGCGGACGCCCGGCTGCCCGACGGCACCCGACTGCACGCCGTGCTGCCGCCGGTGGCGACCGACGGGCCCTACCTGTCCCTGCGGACGTTCCGGCAGCGGCCGTTCACCCTCGACGAGCTGGTACGCCAGGGGACGGTGCCCCGACCGGTGGCGCCGGTGCTCTCCGCCGTGGTGGCGGCCCGGTTGGCGTACCTGGTGACCGGCGGCACCGGCTCGGGCAAGACGACGCTGCTCAACACGCTGCTCGGGCTGGTGCCGTCGACCGAGCGGATCGTGCTTGTGGAGGACGCGGCCGAGCTGCACCCCCGGCACCCGCACGTCGTCGGGTTGCAGGCCAGGACGGCCAACGTGGAGGGCTCCGGCGCGGTCGGGCTGACCGACCTGGTCCGGCAGGCGCTGCGGATGCGGCCCGACCGGCTGGTGGTCGGCGAGTGCCGGGGCGGGGAGGTGGTCGACCTGCTCGCCGCCCTGAACACGGGCCACGACGGCGGCGCCGGCACCCTGCACGCCAACGCCCCGTCGGACGTGCCGGCCCGGCTGGAGGCGCTCGGGATGCTCGGCGGGCTGCCCCGTCCCGCGCTCCACGCCCAGGTGGCCGCCGCGCTCCAGGTGGTGCTCCAGGTGCGCCGGGGCGAACAGGGGCGGGTGCTGGAGTCGTTGTGTCTGCTCCTGCCCGAGGGGCCGGACCGCCTCGTCGCCGCCGTTCCCGCCTGGGTACGCGGGCGCGGCCTCGGTCCCGCCGCCCGCGAGCTCGCCACGCTGCTACGGGAGCGCGGCGTGCCGGTGCCGCCGGTCCTGTGCGAGCCCTGGCCCGGATCGGCGGGGCCGAAGTGAGCGCCCCGTACGCGCTGGTGGCGCTGCTGTCGATCGTGTCGGCGATTGTCGTGGTCAATCTGCTGGGCGCTCGGGGCCGGCGGCGTGCCCCCGCCGGGGAGGCGCACCGGAACGCGCCGGCGGGGGCGGAGGACCCGCTCGTCGACTGGATAGCCGAGCTGCGTCAGGCGTCCGGCCCGGGGAGCAGCCGGCCGCCCCTGGTAGCGGCCACCCCGGAGGCCCGTCCCACCGCTGCGGACCGCCCCGCCGGGACGCTTCCCGGCCCGGCGGCCGCACCGGCGTCGACCGGGCGGCAGCCCGAACCGGGTGACGTGTTCGAGGCGGTCACGCCCGCGGGCCTGCCTGCCGTCGTGCGGGCTGCCCTGGTCCACGAAGCGTCCGCGAGCGGGCGCGGAGCGGGCCGTGGGGCGCCGTGGCCGGTGCGGGACGTGGCGGGCCGGGCGTCCTGGTCCTGGCCCGCCGGTGGCCGCCCCGGCCCGTCCCGGCCGCCGGGTCCGGCCCGACCACCCACCCGCCTGGATGCTCGGCGGCCGGCCGGCGCGCCGGCCCCGACGGCGGCGCCGTCCCGCCGGCCCGACGTGCCGGGAGCCGGCCCGGCGGGCGGCGGGCGGCGGAACTGGTCCGGGGCGCTGACAAGATCGCCGAGGCGCACCCTGCTGCTGACAGGGCTCGCCGCTGCCACGGCCGGCCTACTGGTGGCGGGCCCGGTCGCGGCGGTGGCCCTCGGCGGCTACGGCACGCTGGCCGTCCGCGCGCTGCTCCGTCGGCAGGCGGGCCGGCGGGCGGACCGGGTCCGGCGACACCAACTGGATCAGCTCTGCGGGCTCGCCGCCGATCTCCGGGCCGGCCTGCCGGTGCCGGTCGCCGCCGAGCGGCTCACCCTCGGGCGACCCGGACCTCTCGCCGGGACCGACCGGGACGCGGCGGCCGGTGACGGGCGGATCGGCCCGGACCGGCTGGAGCGGCTCGCCCGCGCTGCCGTACGCCTCGCCGACCGGACGGGCGCGCCGTTGGCCGAGTTGCTGGAGCGCATCGAGGCGGACGCCCGCTCCACCGACCGGGGACTGGCCGCGGCGGACGCCCAGGCGGCCGGGGCGCGCGCCACCGCGTTGCTGCTCGCCGCTCTGCCGGTCGGCGGGATCGGGCTCGGCTACGGCATCGGTGTCGACCCCGTGGCGGTGCTGTTGCACACCCCGGTCGGCGGTGCGTGCGCGGTCGTGGCCGTCGCTCTCCAGATCGCCGGCCTGTTCTGGGCCGAGCGGCTGGGCGCGACACCGGGGCGGGCGAGCTGATGTCCCCGGCGGTGCCGGTCGCGGGCTGCCTGGCGGCGGTGGCCCTGCTCGCCGTGGCGTTCTTCGCCGGCCGGCGGCCCCTGCGGCGACTGCGTGCGCTGGGCGGGGCGCCGCCCGGCGTGAACCCGGCCGGCTCGGCCCGCCGACCGGCCGGTTCCGGGCTCGGTGACGAGGCGCCGGAAGGGGCGCGGTCCTGGCGACGGCCGGATGCGATCCGGCTCGCCGCCGGGCTGGGCGGCCTGGCCGTGGCCGTCGTCCCCGGCGGCTGGCCCGGGCTGCTGGCAGCCGTGCCGGCGGCGCTGCTGCTCGACCGGCTGCTGCGCCGGATCGAGCCGCCGGCCGTACGCAGGCGGCGGCTACGGGAGAGCGCCGACCTGCCGCTCGCCGCCGACCTGCTGGCAGCGACGATGCGGGCGGGAGCGCCGGTGGACAGGTCCGTCCTGGCCGTGGCGGAGGCGCTCGACGGGCCGCTCGCCGACCGGCTCGCCCGGGTCGGCCGGTTGCTGCGGCTCGGCGGTGGGCCCGAGGAGGCGTGGGAACCGCTCGCGTCCGTGCCGGGCGCCGAGCGACTCACGGCGGCCGTCCTCCGCTCCTCGAACAGCGGCGCGGCGCTGGCCGGCGCGCTGACCCGGCTCGCCGACGACCTGCGTGCCGACCGGTCCACGGCCGCCGAGGCGGCCGCCCGCCAGGCCGGCGTGTTCATCGTGCTGCCGCTGGGGCTCTGCTTCCTGCCGGCCTTCATTCTCGCCGGCCTGGTGCCGGTGGTCGTCGCCGTCCTCGGCGACGTGCTCTGATCCACCATCGAGAAAGGACAGCCAGTGCGCAAACTTCTCGCCCGCCTGCGCGGGGACGCCGGAATGAACACGGCGGAGTACGCCGTCGGCACCCTCGCCGCCGTCGCCTTCGCCGGGATCCTGCTGAAGGTGCTGACCTCCGGCAACGTGCAGTCCGCGTTGACCGCCGTCATCGACCGGGCGCTCAAGTGAACCGGCGCCGGCCGGCCGGTCGCGACCGGGGTTCCTTCACCGCCGAACTGGCGGCCGGCCTGCCGGCGCTCCTGCTGCTCCTGCTCGCCGGGCTGACCGCGGTGAACGCTGTCGGCACGAGGGCGGGTTGCCTGCACGCGGCCCGGGAGGCGGCGCTGGCCGCCGCCCGGGGCGAGGACGGCGCGGCCGCCGCCAGCCGGGCGGCCCCGGCGGGCGCCGAGGTCACGGTCACGGTCGACGGCCAGCGGGTCACGGCCACCGTGCAGGTGCCCGTACGCGCGCTCGGCACGCGGCTGCCCCGGATCACCGTAACCGCCACCGCCGTCGCGGCCGTGGAGCCCGGCGTCGCGGCGGCGCAACCATCATGATCGGACCGGGTGGCCGTGGGTCGCCGGCAGCGCCGTGCCGGCGGGGAACCGGCGGGGAGCGTGGCGGGGCGACGGTCTGCCTGCTCGCCGTCGGGCTGGTATTCGTCGTGGTCGGCCTGTTCGGGGCGGCCGTCGGCGCCGCCCGGACCGCCCGGCAGCAGGCCCGGGTCGCGGCGGACCTCGGCGCGCTCGCCGGCGCCGGGCAGGCCCTCCATGGCGAGCCGGCGGCCTGTGGCCGGGCCGCCGAGATCGCCGCCGCCAACGGCGGGTCGTTGCTCGCCTGTCGGCTCGACGGCCTCGACGTCCTGGTGACCGCGGAGGTGGCCGTCACCCCGCTGCCCGGCCTGTCCCGGGTCGCGACCGCTACCGCCCGTGCCGGCCCGGTGCGGGGCTGACCGGTGGCGCGGTCGGTTGCGGGCCCGGACCGGCGGGGAACCGGGCCGGGGTGACGGACGGCCCCCCGGCCCGGGCGGTCAGCGCGCCTGGAGGGCGTCGAGGGCGACGGCCATCGCGATCACCAGTCGGCGGTCGATCTGCGGGTGCTGCACCTGGACGACGTACCGGTCGCGCAGGCCCCACTGCTTGATCACGGAGAAGACGGGCTGACCGTCGGCGACGAAGTCGAAGTGGTACGGCAACCAGGACAGCGAGTCGACGAACCGCCGCAGCAGCGCCACCGGGAGGCTGCGCTCCTGACCCGTGATCTGCGGCAGCCCGGCCTGCTCGACGTGCCAGGTGGACCGGAGCAGCGACTGGGCGAAGTCCTTGCGGAACTGGCCGATCGGGTTGCCGGCGTGGTCGGTCACGTCGTACGTGGCGCCGATGTCGAGGCGCTGGCGTGCCTTGAAGCCGAGCAGCGGCTGCTGCTTCGAGTCGTCGGTGTAGATCGTCACCTGCTCCTTGAAGGCGAGCCGCTTCTGCTGGGCGAACGCCAGCAGCCCACCTTCGGAGCCGTCCGCTGCGACGGCGTGGACCTCGTACTGGTTGACCATCATCCGGAGCCGCTGCCGGATATGGAACTGCTGCTGGGCCTGCAAGGTGTCGGGCTGCATGGGATCTCCTTCGAGGGGGTGCGCCGGAGTGTCGCACAGGCTCAACCGTTCCGTCCGCCCACAGGTCGCGCGCAGCCCGGCGCCGGCGCGCCCCGCCGCCGCGTAGCCGACGAAGACACGCCACCGCCGGCCAGCACCGGCACGCACCGCCTCACCGACCGCCGTCGACGGTCGCCTTGAGCGCCCAGGCGTTGAGAACCTGGTGGATGCTGCGCAGTCGTTCGTTGATCTGCTCCAGCCGCTCCGCCTGCGCCAGGGTGGCGAGCGCGGTGCCGAGGGCGATCTGCTGGTCGGGGGTGAGCTTCTCCTGGTCGATCGTGTAGAGCAGGTCGACGGTCTCGGCGATGGTGTCGGCCACGACTCCTCCTTCGGCGGGATGAACGGCTAGGGGATCCGCGAGCACCGATGGAAGCGCTCCCACGACTTCCTTGCCCCACCGCCGGGGGTTCTATGCCTGCTTCCCGCCGCGCGGGACCCGCCATCCGGCCGCAACCCCGCACCGGGCCGCACCGCCACCGCGAGCCGCAGCACCGCAGGGCGGTAGGGCGGCGGCGCGGGACGTCAGCGCCGCCACGGGTGGCCGCACCGCCGGGGCGGCAGCAACCCTACGGCCGGCTCTCAGTCCCGGACGGCGCCGCCCGGGACGGCGGTAGCGGCATCCGCTGCCGGGCGGGGCGCCGGTATGCCGTCGGGCAGGTTGGCCAGCACCACGTCCAGCACCTTGACGGCGTCCGGCTTGGACAGCGGGTTGTTGCCGTTGCCGCACTTCGGGGACTGCACGCAGGACGGGCAGCCCGCCTCGCAGCCGCACTCGGCGATCGCGGCCCGGGTGGCCCGCAGCCAGGCCGCCGCCGTCCCGTACGCGCGCTCCGCGAAGCCCGCCCCGCCCGGGTGCCCGTCGTAGACGAAGACCGTCGGCGCCTCGGTGTCCGGATGCGCCGCCGTGGAGAGCCCGCCGATGTCCCAGCGGTCGCAGGTGGCGGTGAGCGGCAGCAGCCCGATCGCGGCGTGCTCGGCGGCGTGCAGCGCGCCCGGCACGTCGGCCGGCTCCACGCCGGCTGCCGTCAGGGACTGCGGCGACAGGGTGAACCAGACCGCCACCGTGCGCAGCTCCCGGGCCGGCAGGTCCAGCGGGCGGGTGTCGATGACCTCGCCGGTGGCGATCCGCCGCCGCTGGTACGACACCACCTGGCTGGTCACGTCGACCTCGCCGAGGAAGAGGCCGACCGGACCGGCGTCCACGTACGAGCGGACCGACACCACCGACAGCGAGGTCACGTCGCGGGCGTGGGTGGACCAGTCCGGCTCCTCGGGATGCACCAGCGCGCACCCGTCGGCCAGGTCGAGGGAGTCGACCACGTACGAGACGCCCTGGTGCAGGTAGACCGCGCCGGGGTGGAGCAGGAAGTGCGACGAGCCGCCGTCGACGGTGCCGAGCAGCCGCCCGGTCGCCGCCTCCACCACGCACACGGGCGCGCCGCCCTCGCCCCGCAGGTCGACCTCCGGCCGCTCCCGGTGCCGCCAGTACCAGCCGGTCGGCCGCTGCCGCAGCGCCCCCGCCGCCACGAGCTGGTCCACCGCCTCCTTGGCCCCGTCGCCGAAGAGTTCCAGGTCGGCCGGGGTCAGCGGCGCCTCGACCGCCGCGCAGGCGAGCTGCGGGGCCAGCACGTACGGGTTGGCCGGGTCGAGCACGGTCGCCTCCACCGGCCGCCCGAACAGCGCCTCGGGGTGGTGCACGAGGTAGGTGTCGAGCGGGTCGTCCCGGGCGACCAGCACGGCGAGCGCCTCCTGCCCGGAACGCCCGGCCCGGCCGGCCTGCTGCCACAGCGAGGCGCGGGTGCCCGGGTAGCCGCAGATCAGCACCGCGTCGAGCCCGATCAGGTCGACGCCCAGCTCCAGCGCGTTGGTCGAGGCCAGCCCGAGCAGGTCGCCGTGCAGCAGCGCCCGCTCCAGCTCGCGCCGCTCCTCGCGCAGGTAGCCGGCCCGGTAGGCGGCCACCCGGTCGCCGAGGCCGGGCACCGCCTCGTCGAGGGCGCGGCGGGCGTTCGCCGCGACCACCTCGGCGCCGCGCCGGGACCGCACGAACGCCAGCGTGCGTACCCCGTCGGCGACCGTGTCGGCGAGCAGGTCGGCCGTCTCCCGCAGCGCGGACCGGCGGACCTGGGTGAGGTCCGCGGCCGGGTCCGCGGCGGAGTCCGGCGGCAGCAGCGGCGGCTCCCAGAGCGCGAAGGTCACCCCGCCGCGCGGCGAGGTGTCCTCGGTGACGGCGGCCACCGGCAGCCCGGTGAGCCGCCCGGCCGCCGCCGCCGGGTCGCCCGACGTGGCCGAGGCCAGCACGAACACGGGGGTACGCCCGAACCGGGCGCACTGCCGCCGCAGCCGGCGCAGCACGTGCGCGACGTGCGAGCCGAAGACCCCGCGGTAGGTGTGGCACTCGTCGATCACCACGTACGCGAGGCGGCGCAGGAACCCCGACCACTGGGCGTGCCCGGGCAGGATGCCGTGGTGCAGCATGTCCGGGTTGGTCAGCACGAACCGGGAGTGCCGCCGGATCCACTCGCGTTCGGCGCGCGGGGTGTCCCCGTCGTAGCAGGCGGGGCGTACCCCCTCCAGTTCCAGCGCGGAGACGGCGCGCAACTGGTCGGCGGCGAGCGCCTTCGTCGGCGCCAGGTAGAGCACGGTGGCCCGGGGATCGGCGAGCAGGGTGGCCAGCGCCGGGAGCTGGTAGGCCAGGGACTTGCCGGACGCGGTGCCCGTGGCCACCACCACGTGCCGGCCGTCGTGCGCCAGGGCGGCGGCCTCGGCCTGGTGCCGCCAGGGCGCGACCACGCCGCGCCGGGCGAATGCCGCGCGCAGCTCGTCCGGCGTCCAGTCCGGCCACGGGGCGGGCTCACCGGCGCGGGCCGGCACCCGTTCGACGTGGGTGACCGGATCGGCGCCGCCGCGGGCGCGCAGCCGGCCCAGCAGGTCGGCCGGGGATCGACCGGGGCCGGCGCCCGCGGATACGGTGGTTGCGGACGACGGCTTCAGGTCGTGGCGCGGCGCGGGGTGCGCCGAACCGGGGTCGTCGGACGACGGCTTCAGGTCGTGGCGCGGCGCCAGACGCGCCGAACTGAAGTCGTCGGAGGTCACGTCCTGCACTCTCGCACTGGTGTTCGGAGATGAAAAGCCGGGGCCCGGGGTAAAGGGATGCCTCCGCCGGTGAGCAGAGCCGGTAACCGGCGGGATGGTTAGATGCCCAGGAGAGTTTACGGCTCTTGCGAGGGAGGACCGATGGAGCTGTCGCTGGCGACCCGCACCGTGGGCGAGCACACGGTGCTCGAGGTCGGCGGTGAGGTGGACGTCTACACCGCCCCCCGGCTGCGGGAACGGCTCCTCGAACTGATCGACGGCGGGGCCCGCCACGTCGTGGTCGACCTCGGTCGGGTGGACTTCCTCGACTCCACCGGCCTGGGCGTGCTGGTGGGCGCGCTCAAGCGGCTGCGCTCGGCCGGCGGTTCGTTCGCCCTGGTCTGCGACAAGGAGCCGCTGCTCAAGATCTTCCGGATCACCGCACTCGACCAGGTCTTCCCGCTGCACCCCACGGTCGACGCGGCGATCGGCGCGGGCCCGGCCGGCGCTGGCGCGTGATGGCCACGGTCCGGCTCTCCTTCTCGCCGGCTCCGGTGCACGTGCGCACCGCGCGCCTGGTCGGCGTGGCGGTCGCCCGGCGGGCCGGGGTCCGCGAGGACCTGCTCGACGAGGTGCGGCTGGCCATCGGTGAGGCGTGCACGCGCGCGGTCGCCCTGCACCGGCAGTACGGCGTGTCCGACCCGGTGCTCGTGGAGATGTCCGACGCCGGGGCGTACGCGGTGCGGGTCGTCGACCGCGCGCCGATCGAGGCCGGCCTCGGGCTGGCCGCGCTGGACGCCGACCAGCTCGCCAACGAGTCGCTCAACGAGGACGACCTCACCACCGGCGTCGGGTTCGCGCTGCTCGCCGGCTTCGTGGAGGACCTCCAGGTCCGCCCGGTCGACGAGGGCATCGGCACCGAGGTGCGGATGGTCTGGCCCGTCGGCCGCTGAGACCGTATCCGCCACAACCCCGTGCGGGGCTGAACCGAGTCGCCATCCGCCCTCCCGTGAGGGCGTCGCACGCCGTCAGGCCGCGTCCCAACAGGGGACGCGGCCTCCTTGTCATGGACGGACCCCTATATCAGATTTTTGCTCATAACACAGCGACGAAGATCATCGGGACACGGTGCCCCCTCGGTGTGACCTCCGACACTGGAGAGGGCTACAGTACGCGGGTTGTCAGCAAGTGATCGCATCCCGCAACCAGCGGGAACGGTGTTCATCGCTGGTCCGCCGGGGTGGGTTGGCGCGCGCTTGCGAAATCCGCATCCAGGCGCCGGGTCGGTGCGTCTCCACCGGCCGGCGCGAGCGTTCGGTACAGGAGGACACAGATGTCCGACACCTTGGCCGCCGAGGGCGGCGGGATCTCCCTCACCGGAAACAACGTCACGTACGTCGTCATCGCCGCGGTGATCGCGCTGGTGGCGCTCGCCTTCGCCGCCGCACTGACGAAGGCCGTACTGGCAGCCGGCAAGGGCACCACCAACATGCAGGAGATCTCCGGCGCGGTCCAGGAGGGCGCCTCGGCCTACCTGCTCCGGCAGTTCCGTACCCTGGCGATCTTCGTCGTCGTCGCCGTGGTGCTGCTCTTCCTGCTGCCGGTGCACGACACCGATGGCAACGAGACGGCGGTGAAGATCGGCCGGTCCGCCTTCTTCGTCATCGGCGCGCTGTTCAGCGCGTTCATCGGCGGCGCCGGCATGTGGCTGGCCACCCGCGCCAACCTGCGGGTCGCCGCCGCCGCCCGCGAGCGGCAGGGTGGCCGCGAGGCCGCCATGAAGATCGCCTTCCGCACCGGCGGCGTGGTCGGCTTCCTCACCGTCGGTCTCGGCCTCTTCGGCGCGGCGCTGGTCGTGCTGTTCTTCCGGGCCGACGCGCCGACCGTGCTGGAGGGCTTCGGCTTCGGCGCCGCGCTGCTCGCCATGTTCATGCGGGTCGGCGGCGGCATCTTCACCAAGGCCGCCGACGTCGGCGCCGACCTGGTCGGCAAGGTCGAGCAGGGCATCCCCGAGGACGACCCGCGCAACGCCGCCACCATCGCCGACAACGTGGGCGACAACGTCGGCGACTGCGCCGGCATGGCCGCCGACCTCTTCGAGTCGTACGCCGTGACCCTGGTCGCCGCGCTGATCCTCGGCCGCGCCGCCTTCGGCGAGCAGGGCCTGGTCTTCCCGCTGATCATCTCCACCATCGGCGTGCTCGTCGCGATCATCGGCGTCTTCATCACCCGGCTGCGCGCCTCCGACCGCAGCGGCCTGACCGCCATCAACCGGGCCTTCTACATCTCCGCGCTGCTCTCCGCGGTGCTGGTCGCGATCGCCACGTACGCGTACCTGCCGGCCACCTTCGGCGAGCTGGAGGGCGGGCTGACCGACGTCGACGAGAACCCGCGGGTGGTCGCGATCGGCGCGGTCGTCATCGGCATCGTGCTGGCCGCCGCGATCCAGGCGCTGACCGGCTACTTCACCGAGACGAACCGGCGCCCGGTGCAGGACATCGGCAAGAGCTCGCAGACCGGTCCCGCCACCGTCATCCTCGCCGGTATCAGCGTCGGACTGGAGTCGGCGGTCTACTCGGCGCTGCTGATCGGCGCCGGCGTGTTCGGCGCGTTCCTGCTCGGCGGCAGCTCCATCACACTCTCGCTGTTCGCCGTGGCGCTGGCCGGCACCGGCCTGCTCACCACCGTCGGCGTGATCGTCGCGATGGACACGTTCGGCCCGATCTCCGACAACGCCCAGGGCGTGGCGGAGATGTCCGGCGACATCGACGAGCACGGCGCGCGGACGCTGACCGAACTGGACGCGGTGGGCAACACCACCAAGGCGATCACCAAGGGCATCGCGATCGCCACGGCGGTGCTCGCCGCGACCGCGCTCTTCGGCTCCTACACCGACACGCTGCGCACCGCGTACTCGGACGCCGGGGTGGGCGACGTCGGCGCCGAGATCCTCAACTCGCTGAACGTGGCGAACCCGCGCAACCTGGTCGGCCTGATCATCGGCGCGGCGGTGGTCTTCCTCTTCTCCGGGCTGGCCATCAACGCGGTCTCCCGCTCGGCCGGCGCGGTCGTGATGGAGGTCCGCCGGCAGTTCCGCGAGCTGCCCGGGATCATGGACCGCACCCAGCGCCCCGAGTACGGCAAGGTCGTCGACATCTGCACCCGGGACGCGCAGCGCGAGCTGATGACCCCCGGCCTGCTCGCCATCCTCGCGCCGATCGCGGTCGGCTTCGGCCTCGGGCCCGGCGCGCTCGCGGCGTACCTGGCCGGCGCGATCGGGGCCGGCACGCTGATGGCGGTCTTCCTGGCCAACTCCGGCGGCGCCTGGGACAACGCCAAGAAGCTCGTCGAGGACGGCGCGTACGGCGGCAAGGGCTCCGAGGCGCACGCCGCGACGGTCATCGGCGACACCGTCGGCGACCCGTTCAAGGACACCGCCGGCCCGGCGATCAACCCGCTGATCAAGGTGATGAACCTGGTCTCGCTGCTGATCGCGCCGGCCGTGGTGGCCTGGAGCGTGGGCGACGAGCGGAACACGGCCCTGCGGGTCGGCATCGCCGTGGTGGCGACGCTGATCATCGTCGCGGCGGTGGTGTTCAGCAAGCGCAAGGGCGTGGCGATGTCCGACTCGGGCAGCGGCACCGGCGCGGGCAGCGCGGACCAGCGGCCGGAGACGGTCAACGCCTGATCCGTACGGCATCCGGTCCCCGGTCGGCCCGCGTGGTCGGCCGGGGACCGTCCGTGCCGCCGGGCAAACCTGACCGGTGCCCCGGCTCGACAGAGGCCGTACGCTGCTTCGCATGCGCACGTGCCGGGCGACAGCCGCCGGAAAGCTCACGGTGGTCCTGGCCACGCTCGTCCTCGTGGCCGCCGGTTGCGGCGGCGGTCCCAGCCCGCAGGCGTGGGCGGCGTCGGTCTGTTCGGCGCTCACTCCCTGGCGGGCCGAGATCAGCAAGCTGACCAGCAGCACCGACCAGCAGATGACCGCCCAGACCACCCCGGCGCAGGCGAAGGAGAACCTGGTGCGGCTCTTCGGCGGGGCGGAGCAGGCCAGCGAGACCGCCCGGCGCAAGGTCGAGCAGGCCGGCATCCCGGAGACCGAGCACGGCGCGGAGGTCTCCGAGGGCTTCCGGTCCTCCCTGGCGAAGATGCGCGACGCGTACGGCAGGGCCCGGGACACCATCGACGGGCTGAGCACCGGCCAGCCCGCCGCCTTCTACGACGGCGTCCGGGCCGCGGTGGAGACCCTGAACAAGGAGTACGACGCCAGCGCGCTCGACACCAGCCGGCTCAACTCGGAGGAGTTGAAACGGGCCTTCGACGAGGTGCCGGAGTGTCGCTGAGCGGGACCGGTGAGCCGGCCGACGGGCTGACGCCGCCCGCACTCTTCCCGGCGCCCGAGCCGGACCGGGTGGCGCCCGCGCCCCGCCGGGTCGCCCCGCCCCCGCCGGCCGACCCCGACGACTCCGCCCGGCAGCTGCCCTTCTTCGCCGCCGACGCGGCGGACCCCTCCCTCGCCGACCTCGCCGGGCTGCTCGCCGGCCCGGGCGAGGTGGTCCGGATGGGCGGCACGGCCCGCCTCTCGGTGGTGGTGGACGCCGCCTGGCGGGTGCACGTGCTCGTCGCCGAGCTGGCGCTGCGCGGGGTGGCGGCCACCTGGGAGGCGACCGCCGACGGGCGACACGCGGTGCGCACCTCGTACGCCCGCACGCTGAAGCCGCTCGCGGTGGCCTGGCTGCGCGGCTCCGCCAAACGCCCGCCCGCCGGGTTCCACCTGAACGGCCGGCGGCTGCGGCTCTGGCTGGCCGCGGCGGGGGTCGCCGAGCCGCCCGGCTTCCTGCTCCGGCTCGGCGCCGGAGACGAGGAGTGCTGGGAACCGGTCGGCGGGGCGCTCGCCGCGGTCGGCCTCTCCGGTGCGCTCCTCGGGCCGGCGGAGGGCGGCCCGGCGTACCGGATCACCGGCCGCCGCCGGCTCGCCCGCCTGGCCGAGCTGGTCGGCGACCCGCCGCCCGCCGCCCCGCCGGCGGCCTGGCCCGGACACGCCTGACCCGCCCCGCCGGCGCAGGGTGTCCGATCCGGGACAGCCGGACGCGGAAATTCGCAGGAAAACGGCCGGGTGGTGGCTCAACCGAGGGTCCGCCATCGTCACAGTGCCACGCCTGGCGGCACACGCACGGTGTACGGTGGCGCCGTCCGGCACCGCCAGCGCTGCCGGAGAGAAGGTGCTGCCCCGCCGGGGGCGGTTTGCCGCCCGCGAAACCCGAAACGCGGGCGGCGCGTTACGTTGGACATCCGGACCGCCGGGGGCCGGCGGGTCGAAAGGGGCCCGAACCGGGCGCCGCGGCGGCTGCGAGCAGGAGTGAGGTCGGGGAGAGACGTGCCGAGCAACGCTGGAACCACCCGTCTGGTCATCGTCGAGTCACCGGCGAAGGCCAAGACGATCTCGGGCTACCTCGGCCCGGGGTACGTCGTGGAGGCCAGCTTCGGCCACGTCCGGGACCTCCCGCGCAACGCCGCCGACGTGCCGGCGAAGTACAAGGGCGAGCCGTGGGCCCGGCTCGGGGTGGACGTCGACAACGGCTTCCACGCCCTCTACGTGGTCTCCGCCGACCGCAAGCAGCAGATCAGCAAGCTGGTGAAGCTGGCCAAGGAGGTCGACGAGATCTTCCTGGCGACGGACGAGGACCGCGAGGGCGAGGCGATCGCCTGGCACCTGGTGGAGACGCTCAAGCCCAAGGTGCCGGTCAAGCGGATGGTCTTCCACGAGATCACCAAGCCGGCGATCCAGGCCGCGGTGGCCAACCCGCGCGAGATCGACCGGGACCTGGTCGACGCCCAGGAGGCCCGCCGCATCCTCGACCGCCTCTACGGCTACGAGGTCTCCCCGGTGCTGTGGAAGAAGGTCATGCCGAAGCTCTCGGCGGGCCGGGTGCAGTCCGTGGCGACCCGGATCGTGGTGGAGCGCGAGCGGCAGCGGATGGCCTTCCGCACGGCGGAATACTGGGACATCCTGGCCACCCTGGCCGTGGCGAACGCCGGCGAGGGGCCGCGGAGCTTCAACGCCACCCTGGTCGCGCTGAACGGCGACCGGATCGCCACCGGCAAGGACTTCGAGCCGACCACCGGGCGGGTGAAGCCCGGCGCCGGCGTGGTGCACCTCGACGAGGGGGGCGCCCGGGGTCTCGCGGCCCGCCTGGAGGGGCGGCCGTTCACCGTCACCCGGGTCGAGGAGAAGCCCTACCGCCGCCGGCCGTACGCGCCGTTCATCACCTCCACGCTCCAGCAGGAGGCGGCCCGCAAGCTGCGGTTCTCGTCGCAGCAGACGATGCGCACCGCGCAGCGCCTCTACGAGAACGGCTACATCACCTACATGCGTACCGACTCGGTGAACCTGTCGGAGACCGCCATCGCGGCGGCCCGCCGGCAGATCGTCGAGCTCTACGGCGAGCGCAGCGTGCCGCCGGAGCCGCGCCGCTACACCGGCAAGGTGAAGAACGCGCAGGAGGCGCACGAGGCGATCCGCCCCGCGGGGGACAACTTCCGCACGCCGGGCGACGTGGCCAAGGAGCTGTCGGCCGAGGAGTTCAAGCTCTACGAGCTGATCTGGCGGCGCACCATCGCCTCGCAGATGACCGACGCGGTCGGTTCCAGCGTCTCGGTGCGCATCCGCGCGGTCTCCGCCGCGCAGGAGGAGGCCGACTTCGGCGCGACCGGCAAGACGATCACCGACCCGGGCTTCCTGCGGGCGTACGTGGAGTCGAGCGACGACGAGAACGCCGAGGCCGAGGACGCCGAGCGCCGGCTGCCCACCCTGGTCAAGGACCAGCCCCTCACCGCCGACGAGCTGGCCGCGCAGGGCCACCACACCCAGCCGCCGTCGCGCTACACCGAGGCGTCGCTGGTCAAGGCCCTCGAAGAGCTGGGCATCGGCCGCCCGTCGACGTACGCGTCGATCATGCAGACGATCCAGGACCGCGGCTACGTGACCAAGCGTGGCCAGGCGATGATCCCGACCTTCCTCGCCTTCGCCGTGATCGGGCTGATGGAGCGGCACTACCCGCGCCTGATCGACTACGACTTCACCGCCAGCATGGAGAACGAGCTGGACGAGATCGCCGGCGGTGACCACGCCGCCGTCGACTTCCTCACCGCGTTCTACTTCGGCAGCGCCAACGGCGCCGGCGACCGGGACATCGCCCGCTCCGGCGGGCTGAAGAAGCTGGTCACCGAGAACCTGAGCGACATCGACGCGCGCAGCGTGAACTCGATCCCGCTGTTCACCGACGACGAGGGCCGCGAGGTCGTCGTGCGGGTGGGCCGCTACGGGCCGTACCTCCAGCGGGCGGTGCCGGGTGAGCAGCAGGCGCCCACCGCCGAGGGCGAGGAGGGCGGCGGCCAGGGCGACCGGGCGCCGATCCCCGAGGGGCTGGCGCCGGACGAGTTGACCCCGGAGAAGGTGCACGAGCTGTTCCTCGGCGGCGGGGGCGAGCGCAAGCTCGGCGACGACCCGGCCACCGGCGAGCCGATCCTGCTCAAGTCGGGCCGCTTCGGCCCGTACGTGGCCAGCGGCGAGCGCAAGTCGTCGCTGCTGCGCTCGCAGTCGCCGGACTCGCTCACCTTCGACGAGGCGCTGAAGCTGCTCAGCCTGCCCCGGCTGGTCGGCGTGGCCCCGGACGGCGTCGAGGTCTTCGCGAACAACGGCCGCTACGGCCCGTACGTCAAGCGCGGCGACGAGTTCCGCTCGCTGGACTCCGAAGAGAAGATGTTCACCGTCACGCTGGACGAGGCGCTGGCCCTGCTGGCGGCCCCGAAGACGCGCCAGCGCAAGGCCGCCGCGCCGCCGCTGCGGGAGATGGGCGTCGACCCGCTGACCGAGAAGCCGCTGGTCATCAAGGACGGCCGGTTCGGCCCGTACGTCACGGACGGGGAGACCAACGCGTCGCTGCGGCGCGGCCAGACCCCGGAGGCGCTGAGCATCGAGGAGGCCTCCGAGATGCTCGCCGAGAAGCGGGCGAAGGGGCCGGCGCCGAAGAAGAAGTCCGCCGCGAAGAAGGCGCCCGCCAAGAAGGCCACGGCGACGAAGGCCACGGCGACGAAGGCCACGGCGACGAAGGCGACGGCGACGAAGAAGACGGCCGCGGCGACCAAGTCCACGGCCGCCAAGAAGACCACGACGGCCAAGGCCACCACGGCGAAGAAGGCCCCGGCCAAGAAGGCGGCCCCCCGCAAGGCCACCACCACCGCCGACTGACCCCGCCCGCCGTTCCCGCGACCGTTCGCGCGACGGAAGGATCTTGGAAGGTTTCAGCCCCTCCAGGGGCCGGAGCCTTCCAAGATCGCGACCGTTGTCCACAGGGGCAGCGCGCAGCGGTGTCGCGTGGGCAGGGTGGGGGCGTGAGTTCGCGCTTCGATGCCTCGCTCGCGGCGTTCAGCCGTGCAGTGCCGGGCGGCGACGCCGAAGAGTTGACCTGGTTGCTCTTCCGGCAGGAAGAGGTGATCAGCCTCGGCCAGGCCCTACGGCACCTGTCCCGCAAGGCGATCCGGCACCGGGTGGCCAGCGGGCGGTGGCGACAGGTCCACCGTGCCGTCTTCGTCGCCCACAACGGGCCGATCGGTCCCGCGCAACTCCGGTGGATCGCGGTGCTGGCCGGTGGGCCGGGCGCGATGCTCGGCGGGCTCACCGCCGCTCAGGCGGGAGGCCTGCGCGGCTTCTCCGGTTTGGTGATCCACCTCCTGCTGCCGGCCGCCCGGCGGCGGGACCTGCCGCAGGGAGTGCTGGCGCACCGAACGACCCATTTGCCTGAGCGGGACATACTCGCGGCCGGGCAGCCACGCCGGACCACGCCGGCCCGCTCGATCGTGGACGCGGCGCAGTGGGCGCGCACCGACGCGGAGGCCCGGGCGATCGTCGCGGCAGGCTTCCAGCAACGGGTCGTGTACGAGGAGGACCTGCGCGAGGTTATCGACCGGATGCCCCGACTGCGTCGTCGGAAACTGATCCTGGCCGTCGCCACGGACGCGGCCGGCGGTGCGCACTCCCTGGCCGAGTTGGACTTCCTGAGCCTGGTGCGCCGCGCCGGGCTGCCCGAACCGACCCGACAGAAGATCCGATACGACGCCAACGGGCGGCGCCGCTACCTCGACGCGTACTTCGAGGAGTGGAAGGTGCACGTCGAGATCGACGGCGGCCAGCACCTCGACCCGCGCGCCGCCTGGGCCGACATGCGCCGCCAGAACGACCTGTGGATCGAAGGAGACCGTATCCTCCGCTTCCCGTCCTGGGCCGTCCGTGCCCACCCCGCCGAGGTCATTGCCCAACTCCGCACGGCACTGCGCAGGGCGGGCTGGCCGGGCTGACGACTGCCCTGAGATCTTGGAAGCTGCCGGCCCCTGGAGGGGCCATTTCCCGCCAAGATTCGCGTCGCTCTCCTCGGTGCCGCCCCGCCTGGGTGGGTGCCTCAGCCGAGGAGTCGGGTGAGGTGGGGGTTGGCGAAGAGGCGGTCGGGGTCGAGGCGGTCGCGGACCGCCAGGAAGTCGGGGAAGCGGGGGTACGCGGGGGCCAGCGACGCGGCGTCGCGCCAGTGCAGCTTGCCCCAGTGCGGGCGGCCCCCGAGGCCCTCGGCGACCTGCTCGAACGCCCGGAAGTACGGCTCGTGGGGCATGCCGACGTACTGGTGGATCGCCACGTACGCCGACTCGCGCCCGTACCCGTGCGAGAGCCAGATGTCGTCGGCGGCGGTGAACCGCACCTCCACCGGGAAGAGCACCTTGAAGGGCAGGCCGTCCACGATCCGCCGGAGCGCGCCGAGCGCCTCGCCGAGCGCCTCGCGCGGCAGCCCGTACTCCATCTCCACGAAGCGGACCCGGCGCGGGGTGCAGAACACCCGGTCCGAGCGGCCGGTGTAGCGGCGTTCGGTGAGGGCCCGGGCGGAGAGCGCGCTGATCCCCGGCGCGAGCGCCGGCACGGCGCGGCCGAGCCGGCAGGCGCCCTCGAAGACGGTGTTCGACAGGAAGTCGTCGTCCAGCCAGCCGCGCCACCAGGGCAGCGGCCGGTCGTCGGCGGGCACCCGGTCGTTGGTCTTGACCTGCACCCGGTCCGTGTAGGGGAACCAGTAGAACTCGGCGTGGTCGTGCCCCTCGACCAGCGCCGGCACGTCGGCCAGCACCGCGTCCAGCGGCGCCGGCCGCTCGTGCGCGTGCAGTACGAAGGCGTCCACGCAGCGCAGGGTCACCTCGACCAGCACGCCGACGGCGCCCAGGGAGACCCGCGCGGCGGCGAACACGTCGGGGTGCTCGTCGGCGGAGCAGCGCAGCACCTCGCCGGTGCCGGTGACGAGGGTGAGCGCCTCGACGAACGTCGAGAGACAGCCGTACGCGGCGCCGGTGCCGTGGGTGCCGGTGGAGATCGCGCCGGCGATGGTCTGCGCGTCGATGTCGCCCAGGTTGGGCAGCGCCAGCCCGTGCGCGGCGAGCAGGTCGTTCAGCGCGCGCAGGGTGATCCCGGCCGGTACGGTGACCAGTCGATGATCGACGTCGACGCGTACGCCGGTGTCCAGATCGGTCAGTTCCATTCGCCGTCCGTCGGTGACCGCGACGCCGGTGAAGGAGTGGCCGCTGCCCACCACCCGGATCCGGTCCCCGGCCGCCGCGGCGGTGCGTACGGCCTCGGTGACGTCGGCGAGGGAGGTGGGGCGCAGGATGGCCGTGGCGGTGGCGCGTTGGTTGCCGGCCCAGTTGGACCAGGTGGCGGTGGACGGTGCGGTGCCGGCCATGCACACTCCTCGACATGAATATGAACTGACTTCATATCAGGAACGTTGTAGCAGGTAAATACCGCAATCGAGGTTTGCTCGTTGTACCGGTAGTCACGAACACGTGACGTGCAGATATGTTCATCCGTCGAAGGGGGGTGGCGCCGAGTGTCCACACCAGCCGCCACAGCCGGGCCGCTGCGCCGCGTACCGGTGCAGGGTCGAAGTGTCGCGCGGGTCCAGCGGATGCTGGACGCCTGCGCCGAACTCGTCGACGAGGTGGGGTACGAGGGCCTGACCACGACCCTGCTCGCCGAGCGTGCCGAGGTGGCGATCGGGTCGGTCTACCAGTTCTTCCCGGACAAGCGGGCGATCGTGCAGGCGCTCACCCTGCGCACGATGGAGTCCTACCTCCAGCGGCTCGACGAGCGGTTCGCCTCCGACGACCTGACCCACTGGTGGGACGGGGTCGACGCGGGGATCGACGAGTACATCACGATGCACCGCACCGTTCCGGGATTCCGTACCCTGCACTTCGGCGACGTGGTCGACCTGCACCTGCTCGATGAGCAGCGGGACAACAACGGGGTGATCGCGGACCAGTTGGCCCGGGTGCTCACCGAGCGCTTCGGCCTGACCGACGTCCCCGCCCTCCGGTTCCACCTGGAGATCGCCGTGGAGACGGCCGACGCGCTGATCAAGTTGGCGTTCCGTCGGCAGCCCGAGGGCGACGACCGGGTGCTGGCCGAGGCGAAGGCGCTGATCCGGGACTACCTGCACCGCCAGGTCGACGCCCCGGCCGACGCCGGCCAGCCCGGCTGACCGGTCCGTCGGCCCGGGTGCGTGGGCGGCGGGACCGGACGCGAACGGCCCGGGGTGCGCCGGGCGGCGGAACGTCGGCAGGACGGCCCGGGGTGCGCCGGGTCGGTGAGTCTCAGAGGAAGGCGCGGCCCTCGCCCCGGTAGGTGGGCACGGTGGCCACCACCGCGTCCCCCTCGATCAGGTGCAGCTCGTTGACGTGCTCGCACAGCTCGCCGGCCTTCGCGTGCCGGAACCAGACCCGGTCGCCGACCCGCAGCCCGGCGGCCGCCGCGCCGGCCAGCGGGGTCTGCACCTCGCCGGCCCCCTCGGTGCCGATCAGCTTCAGCCCGCCGGGCAGCCACGGGCGGGGCAGCCGGCTGTCCTCGGCCGGGCCGGAGGCGATCCAGCCGCCGCCGAGCACGGTGGCCAGGCCGGGCGCGGGGCGGCGCACCACCGCGCAGGCGAAGAACGCCGCCGGGGTGGGGCGCCAGGCGCGGTACGCGTCGAACAGCGTCGGCCCGTACAGGCCCGATCCCGCGGTGACCTCGGTGACCGCGGGATCGGCGCTGGTCGCGGCCACGCTGCCGGTGCCGCCGCCGTTGACGAACTCCAGGTCGGCGTGCTCGCGCACGGCGGCCACCGCCGCGGCCCGGCGGGCCAGCAGCTCGCGGTACGACCCGCGCTGGGCCAGCCGGATCGCGGAGCCGAGCACCGCCCGCCCGGGCGGCGCGTCGCCGAGGCCGGCGATCTGCGCCTCGTACGACATCAGCCCGACGAGCCGGAAGCCGGCGCGGCCGGCGACGGTGGCGGCCAGGGCGCCGGCGGCCCGGGCGCTGTGCACCGGCGAGCGGCGCACCCCGACGTGCACCCGCCCGCCCAGCGGTCGCCAGGACGCGTCCAGGTCGAGGCAGATGCGCAGCTCGGGCCGTCGCCCGGGCGCGCACACCGCGTCGACGAGGTCGAGCTGGTCGGTGGCGTCGACCATCAGCGTCACGGCCGCGGCGAGCGCCGGGTCGGCGGCGAGCTCGGCGAGCGCCCCCCGGTCGGCGGTCGGGTAGGCCACCAGCGCGTCGTCGGTCACACCGGCGCGGACCAGCCAGACGGCCTCGGGCAGGGTGAACGCCATCACGCCGTGCCAGCCGGGCCGCCCAAGCGCGCGGCCGATCAGCTCCCGGGCGCGGACCGACTTGCTGGCGACGCGGAGCGGCTTGCCGGCGGCGCGGTCGGCCAGCGCGGCGGCGTTGCCGTCGAAGGCCGCGAGGTCGACCACGGCGTACGGCGGGTCGAGGTGCGCGGTCGCCCGGTCGAGGCGTTCACGAAGTTCGTCGCTTTCGGTGGCCACGTCTGCACGCTAACTGTCTGGGAGTCAATGCGAAATACCCTCGCGTATGTCCGGGCTGCGGGCGGTGGTCGCGGCGGCCTAGGCTCGGCGAGCAGGAGAATGTCGCGGCGGGGTTGGCCCCCACCGGGTCTAGAGTGTTCCACCGGGACTGCCCAGCGATGGGCCGGCACGTGGAGGTACGGCCATCGAAAGCCAGTTCAACGGCGAGTCGCCCGGCGTGTCGCCGTCCTCGAACAAGTCCGGCGGCGCCGCCGACCAGCCCGGAGCCGACCCGTCCGGCTACGCGGGCATCCGCTCGGTGCTGCGGATCACCCCGTTCCGGCGGCTCTGGATCGTGCTCGGCGCGGCCTCGTTCGGCGACTGGTTCGGCCTGCTCGCCACCTCCGTCTTCGCCGCCGCCCAGGTCGAGGGGAGCACCGCCAAGGGCGCCGCCTTCGGTGGCGTCATCGCCATCCGGCTGCTGCCGGCGCTGGTGCTCGGCCCGATCGCCGGCGTGCTGGCCGACCGCTTCGACCGGCGCTGGACGATGGTCATCTGCGACGTGCTGCGGTTCCTGCTCTTCGCCTCGATCCCGCTGGTCGCGCTGCTCGGCGCCCCGGGCGGAGTGGTGGTCGGCTGGGCGGCGATCGCCACCTTCCTGATCGAGTCGCTCACGCTGCTGTGGATCCCGGCCAAGGAGGCCGCGGTCCCCAACCTGATCCCGCGCGCCCGGCTGGAGGCCGCCAACCAGCTCACGCTCATCACCACGTACGGCCTCACGCCGGTCCTCGCCGCGCTGATCCTCGCCGCGCTCGACGGCATCGTGCGGGCGGCCACCGGCGGCTCGACGCCGGACTGGGCCGAGCCCGCCCAACTGGCGCTCTGGTTCAACGCGTTCTCCCGGCTGGCCACCGCGCTGGTGGTGGCGTACGGAATCAAGGAGATCAGCCAGGGGCAGGCCGCCGAGCGGGACCGCGCCGAGCAGAGCATGCTGCGCCAGTTCAAGGAGGGCTGGCGCTACATCGGCCAGACCCCGCTGGTCCGTGGCCTGGTGCTCGGCATCTTCGGCGCCTTCGCCGGCGGCGGCATCGTGATCGGCACCGCCAAGTTCTTCGCCACCTCGCTGGGCGCCGGCGACGCGGCTTTCTACCTGCTCTTCGGCGCCATCTTCATCGGCCTGGCCCTCGGCATCGGGCTCGGGCCGATGATCGTCAAGGACATGTCCCGGCGGCGCTGGTTCGGCATGAGCATCGTGCTGGCCAGCGCCTCGGTGATGGCCCTGGCCTTCGCCATCCACCTGTCGATGGCGATGGTCGGCGCGATCCTGGTCGGCGCGGGCGCCGGAATGGCGTTCCTCTCCGGCACCACCCTGCTCGGCGGGGAGATCGCCGACGAGGTGCGGGGCCGGGTCTTCGCGGTGGTGCAGATCGGCACCCGGCTGGTGCTGATCCTCGCGATCGGCCTGAGCAGCCTGCTCGCCGGCGTCGGCGGCTCGCGCCGGCTGGAGCTCGCCGACCTCGGCGTCTCGATCTCGTCCACCCGGCTGCTGCTGCTCGCCGCCGGCGCCGCCGGCATCTTCGCCGGGATCAGCGCGTTCGGGCAGATGGACGACAAGAAGGGCGTCCCCGTCCTGGCCGACCTCTGGGGCTCGATCCGGGGTCGCCCGCTGATGCCGGCCGAGCCGTTCGTCTCCGCCGGCCTCTTCGTGGTCTTCGAGGGCGGCGAGGGCGCCGGCAAGTCCACCCAGCTCGCCGCGCTCGCCGAGCGGCTGCGCGGGCAGGGGCGCGACGTCATCGTCACCCGCGAGCCGGGCGCCACCGCCATCGGCGAGCGGATCCGGTCGCTGCTGCTCGGCGCGCCCGGGTCCGACGTGCCGTCGCCGCGCGCCGAGGCGCTGCTCTACGCCGCCGACCGGGCCCACCACGTGGCCACCGTCGTCCGGCCGGCGCTCGTCCGGGGCGCGGTGGTGATCAGTGACCGCTACGTCGACTCGTCCCTGGCGTACCAGGGGGCGGGGCGGACGCTCCCCGTGGACGAGGTCTCCTGGCTCTCCTCCTGGGCCACCGGTGGGCTCAAGCCCGACCTGGTGGTGCTGCTGGACGTCGAACCGGGCACCGGCCTGTCCCGGGTCGCGGCCCGCACCGAGGCGGCCGACCACGTCGAGGCCGAGTCGGTCGCCTTCCACGAGCGGGTCCGCTACGCCTTCCTCGACCTCGCCGCCGCCGACCCGAAGCGCTACCTGGTGCTCGACGCGTCCCGCCCGGTCGAGGAGATCGCCGAGCGGGTGGCCCGCCGGGTCGAGGACATGCTCGGCGCCCCCGGCGGCATCGTGCACCCGCGCCCCGCGCAGGGGCCGGACACCTCGGTGCAGCCGGAGTTATCCGAATCGGAGCTGGTGACGATGGAGCATCGGACCTGATGCCGGACGTCTTCGCCGACCTGGTCGGGCAGGACGAGGCGGTCGACACGCTGCGCCGCGCCGCCGCCTCGGCGGCCGCCGTGCTGCGCGCCGCCGCCGTCCCGCCCGCGACCGAAGCCGCCGGGGACGAGTTCGACGCGATCGCCGAGGAGGGCGCGGGGGCGGGAGCCGTCGATCCCGGGGCGGGCATGACCCACGCCTGGATCTTCACCGGGCCGCCCGGGTCGGGCCGGTCGGTGGCGGCCCGCGCCTTCGCCGCCGCCCTCCAGTGCGCGTACGGCACCGGCTGCGGCGAGTGCCCCGGCTGCCACACCACGATAACCGGCACCCACGCCGACGTCCGGCTGGTGGTGCCGGAAGGGCTCTCCATCGGCGTCAACGAGATGCGGGCGCTGGTGCTGCGCGCCGCCAGCACCCCGTCGGGCGGGCGCTGGCAGGTGGTGGTCATCGAGGACGCGGACCGGCTCACCGAGGCCGCCGGCAACGCGCTGCTCAAGGCCATCGAGGAGCCACCGCCGCGTACGGTCTTCCTGCTCTGCGCCCCGTCCACCCACCCGGACGACATCTCGGTCACCATCCGGTCGCGCTGTCGGGTCGTACCGCTGCGGCAGCCGGCGGCCGACGCGGTGGCCGAGGTGCTGGTCCGTCGGGACGGCGTGGCGCCCGACGTGGCGCAGTGGGCGGCGGCGGCCGCGCAGGGGCACGTGGGCCGGGCCCGTCGCCTGGCCCGCGACCCGGAGGCGCGCAAGCGCCGGGAGGCCGTGCTCGCCGTGCCGCGCCGGCTGACCGGTGTGGGCGCCGCGTTCGACGCGGCGTCGGCGCTGATCGAGGCGGCCGAGGCCGAGGCGGCGGCGTCGGTGGCGGAGACCGACGCGACCGAGCGGGCGGCGCTGGAGACCGCGCTGGGCGCGGGCGGCACCGGGCGGGGCGCGGCCGGCGCGATGCGGGGCGCCGCCGGGCAGCTCAAGGACCTGGAGAAGCGGCAGAAGTCGCGGGCCACCCGGGCGCAGCGGGACGCGCTGGACCGCGCCCTGGTCGACCTGGCGGGCTTCTACCGGGACGCGCTCACCATGGCGCTGCGCGCTCCCGTGGCGCCGGTGCACACGGACACCGCCGCGCTGGCCGAGGCGGGGGCCCAGAAGTGGGACGCCGAGGGGGCGCTGCGCCGCCTGGAGGCGGTGCTGGAGTGCCGGGCGGCGATCGAGGCGAACGTCAAGCCCCGGATCGCCGTCGAGGCGATGATGCTCGCGCTCTGGAAGGGCTGACCCCGCCGGTCCCGGTCGGGCCGGATCCTCACGCCCGGACCGGCTGTCCACAGGCATCGACAGCCGCGATTGCTGTGCGGTACGGTCCGGTGTGCCGTGGTGACGGTGGCGGCACGCTCAGTGATGGCCTGTTCCGGGGAGGAGTCCGCCGATGCCGCGGGGGGAGATCGACGAGGCCTGGATCGAGGAGGCGGTGCGGCGCTACCGCCGGATCGAGTCCCTCCAGGCCGAGTTCGACCAGGCGGTGGCGACCGTCGAGGTGACCGTCCGGTCGCCCGACGGGCTGGTCGAGGTCGTGGTGACCGCCGGGGGGCGGATCACCGACGTCCGGTTCCTCGGCCCGTTGCACAACCGCAGTCCCCGGGACGTCGCCGGCTCCGTGCAGGCAGCGGTCACCGCGGCGGCCGACGCCGCCCAGTGGGCCCGGGAGAAGCTGCACAACGAGACCTTCGCCTCCTACCGTCCGCTGGCGGGAGCCTGAGATGGACAGCCTGCGCGCCCTCGCCGCCCGGCTCGACCAGGCGAGCGAGACCATGACCGCCGTGTCCCGCACGGTCACCGCCGGCGACCCGGCGCAGGCCGCGTTCGGCGCCGACGCCCCCGGCCGGCCCGGCGAGATCGGGCGGGCCCTGCACCGACAGTGGATCGCGGCCACCGGCGACCGGGCGCGGGAGGCGCACGCCGCGGCCCAGCGGCTGGCGGCCGCCGCGGCGGCGGTGCGGGCCGCCGCCGACCACTACGCCGACGTCGACCGGGCCGTCCGCCACCGGCTGGGCGGGGAGGCGTGATGGACACGCTGGACCGGCTCGCCGAGCCCGGGCTCGACCTGCTGCGCCGGGTGGACACGCTGCTCGCCGCCGGGGCGCCCGAGGGCCACCGCGTCTGGCCGCTGCTGCGCCGGATGCAGGTGCTCCCCGGCGAGGCCGTCCGGAACTTCCTCGACCTGCATCCGGCGCCGCTGGCCGACGCCGGCAACACGGTGCGCCGGCTGGTGCGGGCCTACGACGACGCCTCCGCCGCACTGGCCGATCCGGTGCTCTGGTCCGGTGCGGCCTCGTCGGCGTACGGGCAGGCCCGGGCGGCCCTGCTGCGGCACCTGGACGAGGGGCCGGAGAGCCTGGTCGGGCGGCTGGAGTCGACCGCCGGTTACGCCGACGCGCTCGCCGACTGGGTGGAGGGCAGCCGGCTGGCCCTGGCCCGGGCGCTGGCGGACGTGCTGCGCTCCGCCGAGGCGGTGGCCGTGGTCGGGGCGACCGCGGTGCCCGGCGGCGGACAGGAGCGCCGGGGGCCGGCCGGGCCGGGCGGGATCGAGGCCGCCGAGATCGCCGCGCGGGTGCTGGCGGTGCTCTGCGTCGCGTACGACGGGGCGGAGACCCTGCTGCGGCAGTGGGGGCCGAGCCTGGCCGAGTCCCGCTGGCGGGAGCCGGTGGCCGAGCGTCCCCGCTACGACACCCCCACCCGGATCGGCTGGTAGCCCGTCCGTAGGGGCTCCGCGTCGGGGGCGTGTGCCGCCGGACGGGCCGCGCCGTGGCGGTCGGCCCAACGGCGCACGGCGTCGCGCTCCGGACCCGGCGTGGCCGGGCTCCGGCGGCGACGCCGTGGCCTTTCCCCCTGCACCCCCCGCAGGTCTGCCTCCACTCAACGCCTCCAGTGCGCGTTTGTCCCGTACGGCGGACAGGATTCAACCGTCCGGGCGAGGGGCAACGGCACGACGAGGTGGGCGGCGGGTCGGTCGAGTCGACGAGTGTGGATCGCTGCACGGCGTAGTCGGACCGCGACGCCCGGCCGGGCCGCGACAGCCCGACCGTCGTAGGGTGGGAGCCATGGGCATGCTCTGCGCGGTCAGCTTCCAGCGGTACGGGCGCCTCTACTACCTGGACCCGGGCGACTGGAGCCCGCAGGTCGGCGACAAGGTGCTGGTGCCGACCGACGACGGACCCGAGGTGGCCGAGTGCGTCTGGGCCGCGCAGTGGGTCTCCGAGGACACGGCCGGCTTTCCCCGGCTGGCCGGGCTGGCGCAGGAGGAGGACCTGCGCCGCGACGAGGCGCTGCGCCGGCGTAAGGCCGAGGCGAAGGTCGCGGCGAAGCGGCTGATCCGGGAGCACGGCCTGCCGATGAAGGTGGTGGCGGTCGACCACGTACTCGGTTCCGCTGAGGGCGGCGGCGAGCGGAGCACCATCTACTTCACGGCACCGCACCGGGTGGACTTCCGCTCGCTGGTCCGCGACCTCGGGGCGACGCTGCACTGCCGGGTCGAGCTGCGCCAGCTCTCCGCGCGGGACTCGGCGCGGGTGCAGGGCGGCATCGGCTCCTGCGGGCGCGACCTCTGCTGCGCCACCTTCCTCAACGACTTCGAGCCCGTGACCATCCGGATGGCCAAGGACCAGGACCTGCCGCTCAACCCGCTGCGCATCTCCGGCGCGTGCGGCCGGCTGATGTGTTGCCTCAAATACGAACACCCGCTCTACCAGAGGTTCCAGGAGTCCGCTCCGGCGATCGGCGCGCGGGTGTCGACGCCGGAGGGCGACGGCCGGGTGGTCGGCCACAGCGTCCCGCGCGACTCGGTCACGGTCCGCCTCGACGCCGACGGCTCCCGCTGCTCCTGCTCCCGCGCCTCGGTCTGCGGCCCCCGCCAGGCCCACGACCAGCACTACAACTCCTAGCGCGGCCGTCCGCACCCGAACGGAACCACGGCACTCGCTGCGGGCGTTCCGTTGCGGGTGCGGGGGAGACGCGGTGTCAGGAAAGGATCACGGGGGGTTCCGCCAGGCGGGGGCGGAGAGGGCGCTTCGGCACCAGCCAGGAGGACTCGGGGGACTGGTCGGGGTTGACCTGCCAGTCGCGGGCGACGCGGTCGACCGCGATGGGATAGATCGTCAGCGTGCCGTCGGGGTCGATGCGCAGCCGCAGGAACGCCTTCGCGTCCTCGATGCCCTGGCCGGCGAAGAGCTCGTTGACGTTCACCCCGAACGCGCCCGCCACCAGCAGGTACGCGGCCACCAACTGGCTCGCCACCAGCCCGCTCACCGGGCCGTAGACCACCGCCGCGGCGACCGCCGGCAGTGGCCACGGCCAGTCGTAGAGGGGCAGGGCCAGCCAGGCCCAGGTGCCGGCCGCGGCCAGCCCGACGTGGGCCAGGCCGTGGCCCACGCCCAGGATCCAGTGCCGCGCGTGCCGCTTCCCGCCGGAGCTGGGCGGCTTGGCGAAGAAACCCGCGCCGACGAGCGTGACGAGCAGCATCGCCACCAGCGGCACGCTGAACAGCCGCTGCTCGGTGCCGGTCCGGTTGCTCACGACGCCGGCCATCGCCAGCATCAGCAGTGTGTGCAGGGTGCCGAGCAGGGTGGTGAAGCCCGGGTTGCGCAGCGGCAGCCGGGGGAAGATCCCCCAGCTGTACCGTCGGGAGCGGGCGGCGTCCGGGTAGCGGCCGGCCAGGTCGTACGGGCGGGAGGCGCTGGCCCGCCGGGCGAGGGTGTCGCGCGGGGGCACCTCGATCCGCTCCGGGAGCTTGTGGGTGGGGTAGAGGTAGGCGCCCCCGCCGCCACAGGTGATCAGCTGCCGGTCCGGGCCCGCGTACCGGGCGTAGTGGTGCAGGTCGCCGGAGATCAGCAGCCGCACCTGCGCCCCGGTGGGCGCGACGATCGTACGGACGAAGTAGTCGATCGAGTCGTACGCCGTGGGGTGGTCGACGGCCTTGACCCACGTCGGGGCCGGCACGGTGAGGATCACCCGGCTCTGCGGGCCCAGCCGCGCGGCGACCTTGTCGAAGTAGGTGAGCTGCGGGTCGTCCAGGTACGAGCCGGACTGGTCGTCGAGGCCGAGCAGCCACCAGTCGGCGGGCAGCTCGACGGCGAAGTACGAGCGGGACTGCCCGGTGTCCCAGCCGCCGAAGTGCCGGTCCCGGGAGCGCACGAACAGCCGCAGGAAGGCGGTCAGGCCGTCGTACCAGTCGTGGTTGCCCGGGACCGCGAAGAGCGTCGGCCGTTCGGGCGGGGTGACGGGCAGCGCGGCCTGGTAGGGCCCCTTGCACCGGTCCTCGTACGCCTCGAACGCCGCCGACGGGTAGACCTGGTCGCCGCCCATCACCAGGGTCTGCGCCCGGGGCAGCCGGTGGCCGTCCACCTCCAGCTCCCGCTGGGCGAGCAGGTAGGCCACCGAGTAGGTGGCGTTGAACCCGTCGCCGAGGTCGGCCACGTAGTCCAGCCAGAGCCCGCCGTCCGGACCGACCTGGCGGAAGATCCCGTCGCCGAACGCGTTCTGCAGCTCCCGTTTGTCCAGGTACGCCCCGAAGAGCATCGCCAGCAGCGTACGGATGCCGGTGCTGATCAGCAGGAAGGGCGCGAGCCACGGCACCGGCTTGCGCGGGGTGAAGCCCAGCTCGTGCGGGTCGGTGCTGCGCGGCCGGCGCGCCGCCCGCCCGCCGGCCGCCTCGCTCGCGTGCGGGCTCTCCGCCGCGCCGTCCTGCCGCTCACCGTCGGGGGCGCGATCGTCGGTCACCCGCCGCAGCGTAGTCCGGGCTCGCCGCGATCGCTGTCCGGTAAACGTCCGGTCCGGGCCTGCATGTCCGGTCCGTCGAGGCGGGTGGGGGATCCCGTTCGGCCGGAGGGCGAACCGTGCCGTACACTTGACGATCGTTGCCGCCTTAGCTCAGTCGGCTAGAGCGACGCACTCGTAATGCGTAGGTCGACGGTTCGATTCCGTCAGGCGGCTCGGTGAAGAAGCCCAGGTCAACGACCTGGGCTTCGCCGTTTCCCGAGGGCGGTCCGCCCGGTAGACCTTTTGCTCGCCGCCTTTCGCATGTTCGGTGGATCGCCGGGGGCACCGGCTCAGGCGAGAGCACTCTCACCCGAGCCCTGGCCGAGCGCTACGACGTGCTGACCTACGGCGGCGAGCGACCGCAGCGAGGCGCTCGCCCTGCGACTCGCTCGCGACGAACCTAGGACGCAGAAGTTCGGCGCCAGTCGTTGCTCAGCCGCGGGTGTCGAGCGGGGTGTGCAGGGTGAGGTGCGGGGAGAGGGCGCGGAGGAAGTCCGGGGCGTCGAAGAGGGCGCCCGCGGAGGCGACACCGGTGGTTGTGGTTCGGCCGGTGAGGATGCGCTCGACGGCCTCGACCGCGAGCGGCGCGCTGATGGCGTAGATGTCCTGGCCGGTGGCGGCCAGGCGGCGTTCGGTGCCGCCGCTGCGGACGAGGACGTCGACGAGGAAGGTCTGCGCCGAGCGGCCGCGTTCGTCGACGGCGGTGGGTGCCGAGGCGTCGGGAGCGAAGAGGTCCGCGGCCGCCTTGGCGGTCATGTAGGTGCGTACCTCGGGGATGGCCAGGTGGCTGGGGACGGTGACGATGTCGGCCATGGAGAACTCGCCGATGACGCTCTGGGCGCCGAGCGGGTCCGGGAAGGGCCACTCCAGGGTCGGCAGCGCGTCGTCGTGGTATTCGATCTGTCCGCCGGTGTAGCGGACCCGGCGGCCGTTGCGTCGTTGTCCGGAGACGGTGCCGGAGACGACGGTTCCGGCGGTGGGGTGCCAGCTGCTCAGGCCGTAGGCGACGTGCGCCTCGTCCGCTGCCGTCCAGTCGCCCATCGCGGTGGTGACGAGCAGGTCGCCGAGGCCGCCGTAGAAGGCCATCGCCGGGAGCACCACGGTGTCGGCGGCGCGGGCGCGCTCCGCGAAGTCCGCGAACGTGTCGATGTTGGCTTCGATCTCGGCCGCCACGTCGACGTACGGGATGCCGGCGCGCAGCGCCGCCTCGATCACCGGGGCGGCGGTCGAGGCGAACGGCCCGGCGGTGTTGATCACGGCGGCCGCGCCGGTGAGCGCGCGGTCGAGGGAGGTCGGATCGTCGACCGACGCCTGCCGCGTCTGCAGGCCCGGGAAGTCCTGCGCCAGTGCTTGCAGCTTGTTCTGGTCGCGGCCGAGCAGCAGCGGGACGTATCCGCGTTCCTGCAGTTCGGCGACCACGAACCGGCCGGTGTGCCCGTACGCGCCGTATACCGCCACGTTCCGAACCGATGCCATCTCTTGCTCCTGCGGCTTGAAGTGATCTTCTGCTGAAGATCTTGCCCTGTCCGCCGAACCTCGACCAGTGTCCGGAACGACATGGCCCATACAATTCCCGACATGAGTTCCTTCCCGCGCTCCGTCGCGGTCGCCGCCACCGACGGGATGCTGCACTTCGAGCTGGCCCTGGCCTACGAGGTCTTCGGCTCCGCGCCGGACGCCCTGCCGGGCCCCTGGTACGACGTCCGCGTGTGCGGCACGCACGCCGTCCGGGTCGGCCGGTTCCTGCTGGAGCCGGACTGCGGGCTCGACTGGCTGGCGCACGCCGACACCGTGATCGTTCCCGCCCTGGCGGACGTCGACGAGGACCCGCCGGCCGACCTGGTCGAGGCGGTGCGCGCGGCCCACGAGTCGGGCGCGCGGGTGGTCTCCCTGTGCACGGGCGTGTTCGTGCTCGCCGCCGCCGGCCTGCTGGACGGGCTGTGCGCGACCACGCACTGGGCCCACACCGACGAACTCGCCGCGCGCTATCCCCGGGTGAAGGTCGACCCGGACGTGCTCTACGTCGACAACGGCAGCGTGCTCACGTCCGCGGGCAAGGCCGCGGCGATGGACCTGTGCCTGCACCTGGTCCGCCGCGACCACGGCCCGGCGGTCGCCAACGTGGTCGCCCGTCGCCTCGTCGTGCCGCCCCACCGGGCCGGTGGCCAGGCCCAGTTCGTCACCACACCGGTGCCCGACCAGGACGGCCATCCCCTGGCCGAGCTGCTCCCCTGGGTGATGCGGCGGCTGGATCAGCCGCTCACCGTGGAGGACCTGGCCCGCCAGGCGAACATGAGCTCTCGCCACCTGGCCCGCCACTTCCGCTCGGTGACCGGCACCACCCCGCTGCAGTGGCTGCTGACGCAGCGGATCCGCCGCGCGCAGGAGCTGCTGGAGGCCACGGACGACAGCATCGACACCATCGCCTCGGCCGCGGGCATGGGCACGGCGACGACACTGCGCCGCCACTTCCACCGCACGGTCGGCGTGCCGCCGGACGTCTACCGCCGCACGTTCCGCGCGTGAGGCCGGGCACCTCGCCCTGACGGCCCCCGGCCGTCTCGGCAGCCGAAGGGCCGGCATCCCCGGGGCTCCGCCGCGCGGGCGCAGCGCTGCGACGAGGAGAAATCGCTGGCGGCATCGACGCCGGGCAGGAAGGTTTCCTCTTGTGATCCTCCACGAGAACGAGATCCGGGCCGACGAGGCGGTGGTCCGGTCCCTGCTGCGGGAACAGCGGCCGGAGTGGGCGGCCCTTCCCGTCTCGCCCGCCGGCGCGGGCACGGACAACACCATGTACCGGCTGGGCGACGAGCTGCTCGTGCGGTTGCCTCGCACCCCCGACAGGGCGAACGCCGTGCGGAAGGAGCAGACGTGGCTGCCGCGGCTGGCGCCGTACCTTCCCTGTCGCATTCCGGAGCCCGTCCACGCCGGGATCCCGGGTTCCGCTTTCCCGCTCGCCTGGTCGGTGTACCGGTGGATCGACGGCGAGCAGGCCGGCCCCGGCACGGTCACCGACTGGCCCGCCTTCGGCGCCGACCTGGCGGCGGCCGTGCGGAGCCTCCACTCGACCGCCCTCATGGGCGCCGTCCGGGAGGGCGAGCTCGACTGGTACCGCGGCGGCACCCTGCGCGCCTGCGACAGGTGGATCAGCGGATGCCTCGACGACTGCCGTGCTCTCCCGGGCCTCGACCTCGACGTCGCGTTCCTGCACGACCTGTGGCGGAAGGCCCTCGCCCTGCCGGAGCCAACCGGCCGACACGTCTGGCTCCATGGGGATCTCAAGCCGACCAACGTCCTGGTCCGGAAGGGAAAGCTCCAGGCGATCATCGACTTCGGGGGCCTCTCGGTCGGCTTCCCCGACGCCGAACACTCCACCCTGTGGGACTATCCGCCCGAGGCGCGACAGGCGTACCGGGACGCCATGGGACTCGACGATGTGACCTGGCTACGTGCCCGGGCATGGGCGATCGCGGTCGGGGTCAGCGGAGTGTCGTACTACCGGGACACCTACCCCGCCTTCGTGAGCGAGTGCCTGTCCCGCCTCCACGCCATCCTGGACGATGCCGGCGAACGGTGAGCAGACCTGCCGCCCGTGCCCGACGGGACGAGCCGGGCGGCGGGCGCTCAGTCCCGGTAGTCGCCCCAACTCGGCTCCATCCGCATCAGCTGCTCCCAGCTCGGCCACGTCGCGCCGGTGTGCTGCCGGACCAGCTCGCCCGGCACGCTGAACGGCGGCGCCTTGTGCGGCTTGGCCAGCGCCTGGCCGACGATCGCGTCGTGGAGCACCACGGTGGCGTGCAGGCGGGGCAGCACGGCGTGGATCCGGTCGGCGTCCCCGGCCGGCAGCGGCGGACCCTCCGGCTGCAGGTCGTACCCGGAACCGGCCGACACCAACGCGATCTCCGGCCGCTTGCGCAGCGGGATGTCGCCGCACAGGTGCAGCGCGATCGCGTCCCAGACGATCTCGACCCGGTCCGGCGGCACGCCGTGCGCGGTGAGGTGGCGCGCGGCGAGGTCGGCGCCGTCGAGTTCGAAGCGCTGGTCGCCGTCGCCGTCGTCGGTCAGCCCGACGTCGTGCAGGACGCAGCCGAGGAACAGCAGCTCGTCGTCGTAGTCGCGGTCGGGACGCAGGCCGCGCTGCTCGCCGAGGAACCGCGCGTACAGGTACGTCCGCATGCTGTGGTTGAAGATCGCCGGGTCGGCGCGGTGCCGGACGTACCGCGCGGTGTCCAGCGCCAGCTCGGTCGACGGGAACGGCAGGTCGTGGAAGGGGTTCACCGGAAGGTCCTCTCCTGTGCGGCGGTGCCGGGCGTGGCTCAGCCGAGCAGCGTCTTGCCGACGTAGCCGTCGGGCTCCGCGCCGGGCGGGACAGCCCAGACGCCGCTCCCGACGTGCGTGGTGAACGTGGCGAGCCGGTCGGCGCGGGCCAGCGCCTCCTGCGCCGGGACGAACTGCGTACCGGGGTCGCGCACGTACACGGCCAGCAGCAACCCGGCGTCGTAGTTGTGCCGGTGCGTCGCGTGGTCGTGCGGCTCGGTGCCGGCCGGGTGCGTGTGCGCCTCGTCGGGCTGCGGCCCGTCGTCGTAGTTGAAGCCGCGGCGGAACATCTTGAACGGCCGGGCCAGGCGGACGTGGGCGTCGGCCGGGATCACCGGCGCGCCGCCGGGCCCGGTGCGGTCCAGGTCGAGCGGCGTGAACTCGGAGCCACCGGAGAGCGGCGCGCCGGTGTCGCGGTGCCGGCCGAGTATCGCGTCCTGCTGCGCGGCCGGCGTCAGATCCCACATCGCCAGCGACATCCGGATCCGGCGCAGGACGAGGAACGTGCCGCCGGCCATCCAGTCCGGACCGGCGCCGTCGGGCACCCACACCGTCTCGGCGAACTCGGGCGTGCCCGGCGCCGGATTCGCGGTGCCGTCCTTCTGCCCGAACAGGTTGCGCGGCGTGCCGCCGTCCGCCGGGTACCCCTGGAAGCCCTGCTGGACCCAGCGCAGCGTGGCGATGCCCATGACCCGACTGCGCAGCTGCCGGGCCGCGTAGCTGGCCAGCTGCGGGTCGTCGGCGCACACCTGCGCGACCAGGTCACCCCCGCTGTACGCCGGGTCGAGCTGGTCGCCGGCGAATGCCGGAAGGTCGCGCAGCGCCGGTGGCCGCTGTGCGGCCAGACCGAACCGCGCGTCGAACACGCCCGGCCCGAAGCCGAACGTCACGGTGAGCCGGGCGGGCGCGAGCCCGTCGCCGTCGCCGCTGTCCACGGCCGCGCCGGCCGGAGCGTTGCCCCGGGGCGGCGGCCGGTGCCCCTGGGTGACCCGGGCGGCGACCGCGGTCCAGTCGCGCAGCAGGTTCCGCAGCACGGCCACGTCGCGGGTGACGAGGTCGAAGCCGACGAAGACGACGTACCGCTGCTTCGGCGTGGCGATGCCGGCCTGGTGGCGGCCGTGGAACGGCACGGTGGCCGGCGGCTGCGCCGGTGTCCGCTCGTCGCCGCGCCCGACGGTGGCGACCATGCCGGCGGCGCCGGCCAGCGCCGCCGCCGAGACGCCGAGCACCGCGCGGCGGGAGGTCACCGGCCGCGGGCCGGGCGGATGGTTCGAGTGTGACGCTGTCATGTCGATACGGTCGGCCCGGTCGCGGCGGCGGTTCCCGGGCCGGTCGACGAGGTCCGGCAGCGTGGGCGGCAGGTCCGCTTCGGTGGGCACCGGGTCCTTGCGGACCTCGCCCGGCCGGCGCAGACTGGCCGATCATGAGCGCCGGCACCTCCCGCACCGTCGTGCTGGTGGTCCGGCCGGACGTCGTGCTGCTCGACCTGGCCGGGCCGATGCAGGTGCTGCACGGCGCCGGTGGCTACCGGATCCTCGTCGCCTCACCCGACGGGCGCCCGGTGCGGACCGACGTCGGCATGCCGCTCGGCGCCGACCTCGCCCTGTCCGACATCCGCCCGCCGGTCGACACGCTGCTCGTGCCGGGCGTGCTCAGCCTCGACGCCGACCCCGCCGCGGCCGGTCAGGTGCGCCGTATCGGCGCCGGGGCGCGCCGGGTGGCGTCCGTCTGCACCGGCGCCTTCCTGCTCGCCGAGGCCGGGTTCCTGGCCGGACGCCGGGCCACCACCCACTGGAACTCCTGCGCCGAGTTCGCGGCACGCTTTCCCGACGTCACCGTCGAGCCGGACGCGATCCACGTCCGCGACGGCCGGGTACGCACCTCGGCCGGGATGACCGCCGGCATCGACCTCGCCCTCGCGCTCGTCGAGGAGGACCACGGCGCCGACCGCGCCCGCACCGTGGCCCGGCACCTGGTGGTCTTCCCGCGGCGCGCCGGTGGGCAGTCGCAGTTCAGCGACCCGCACCTCGTACCGGCGACGCAGCATCCCGTGCTGCGGGTCGTGTTCGACGCGGTCACCAGCCGGCCCGACGGCGACCACCGGCTCGGCACGCTGGCCAACCTGGCGCTGGTCAGCGAGCGGCACCTCACCCGGCTGTTCCGCCGCGAGCTGGGCCGCACCCCGGGCCAGTACGTCGAGCAGGTGCGGATCCAGGCGGCCCGCGCACTGCTGGAGTCCGGTGACGCGAGCGTCGCCGCGATCGCCCGCGCCACCGGCTTCGGCTCCGCCGAAACGCTGCGCCGCGCGTTCCACCGCGTGCTCGGCACGACACCGACGGCGTACCGGCAACGCTTCCACCCGACGCCCCCGGCGGCAAGGCCGTGAAGCGTTCCCGTACGGCCGGGCCGGGACGGACCGCCCGGGACGGCGGCAGAATCGACGCCGCGGGAATGTCGGTCGCGGTCGCTACGCTCCCGCCGTGACTGACCTTGCCAGTGGTGTCGCGAAGCTGCCGAGCGCCGAGGACGAGGCCCGGTTCTGGGCCCTCGTCGAGTCCGCGTGGGAGCGGCTCGGCCCCGAGCCCGCCGCGCTCCGCCGGGCGCTGCTGACCCGGGATCCGGAGGCCGACGACGATGACGACTGCCGCTACGCCCTCGACGCGTGGCTCGACCCGTTCCTCGACAGCCTCCGCCAGCTCACCGTCGACCTGTCCAGCCGCGAGCTGACCGACCTGGACCGGGTGGTGGAGCGCAAGCTGCACGACATCGACCGAGCCGACGTCCACGACGTGACCGACGGCTCCGACGACGGATTCCTCTACTGCCGGGGATACATCGTCGCCCTCGGGCGCGAGTTCTACGAGGCGGTCAGCGCCGATCCCGCCGTGGCCGTCCCGGACGGCGAGTGCGAGGGCCTGTGCTACTTCTTCGCCCACCTGCACGACGAGCGCTTCGGCGGCTGGCCGGAGACCGGCTCGGGGATCTCGCGGGAGTCCTGCACCAACCCGGCGGGCTGGAGCGAGTGACCGCCGCCGTGCCACGTCCGCGCGCGGCGGCGCCAGCCGGCTCCGCGACGACCAGGGGGATACTGCGGGGATGAACAGTGATCCGGTCGCCGTGGTCCGGTCGTTCCTCGAGGTGGTCCGGTCCGGCGTCGACCCGTCCCGGGCCGGGCGCTTCATGGCCCCGACGGTGACGGCCCATCAGGTGCAGGCCGAGGACCCGGCCGTGCTCCGGCGGAGCCCGCAACAGTACGCGGAGCACGTGGCCGAGATGCTCGACGCGTACGGCCCGTTCACCCTCACCGTCGACGAGCTCTTCGGCTCCGGCGACAAGGTCTACGCCCGCTGGACGCAGCGGGGGCACCATGTCGGCGAGGTCGACGGCCGGGCGCCCACCGGCGCGCCGGTGACCCAGCTGACCAGCGCGGTCTACCGGGTGGTCGACGGGCTCATCGTGGAGTATTGGATCCAGATAGACCGCCACGGCCTGCGGGCGCAACTGGAGCGATGAGTTTCCTCGGCCCGCCGCGTCCACCCTGACGACACCTCGTTACGCGAGCCCTCTGGAGGCAGCCTCATGCAGTACGCACCGGTCGTCGTCAGCCTGCCGATCGCCGACCGGCCGACCTCGTACCGCTTCTACTCCGACGGGCTCGGCCTGGACGCCGTCGGGGAGCCGGCGGAGGACGGCGTCCCCGAGCCGTTGCAGTTCGCGGTCAACGACGGCCTGCGGGTCATGCTGGTGCCGACCGGCGGATTCGGCTGGGTCATCGGTTCCCACGAAATCGCCCCGCGCGGGCAGAGCGAGTGCGTCCTCAGCCTCCCGGCGGCGACACCGGAGGAGGCGACCCGGTTGATCGAGCGGGCCCGGGCCGCCGGCGCGGAGGTCGTCGTCGAGCCGGAACAGCGGCCGTGGGGATACACGGGCGCCTTCGCCGATCCGGACGGCCACCTGTGGATGGTCGTCGCGGAGCCCGCCTGACGCAGCCCGCCCACCGGGCCGGCCCACACGCGCACGGCAGCCGTGGCGGAGCCGGCCGGGGGGAGGACCGGGAGCGCACGAGCGAAGGCCCAGGTCCCGGGGACCTGGGCCGTTCGCTGACGCCTTCAGGCGTACGGGGATGGGTCACATCGTGCGGTGCGGGTAGCCGACGGCGCCGGGCTCCGGCACGACCTCGACGTCGGTCACCACGTAGGCGGTGTCGCTCGTGGTGGCCGGACGGTCGTCCTCGTCGGTGTCCGAGCGGCGCTTCGCGGCCGCGGCGGCTCCGGCCGCCGCCGCCCCGGCCACCGCCGCGCCCGCGGCCACGGCCTTGCCGGACACCCCGGCCTTGCCGCTGTCGCCGCGGGTCGCCGCCGCGTGCTCGACGCCCGGCGTGCCCACACCGAGGCCGCTGTCGACCGTGCCGCGCCAGGCCCCGGTCTCCACGCCGCGCTCCTCGATGTACGACTTGAACTTCCGCAGGTCCGACTCGGCCTGCCGCTCGACGATGTTCAGCTTGTCGCCGGCCTTCTCGACCAGCCCCTCGGGCTCGTACTCGAGGTGCAGCTGGACCATCGTGCGGTCGGGGCCGACGGGCTGGAAGTAGACCGCCCCCGCGTTCGTCGCGCCCTCGGTGGCCGCCCAGGCCACCTTCTGGTCGGGCACCTGCTCCAGGACCGTCGCGTCCCACTCGCGCTGGACGCCGGCGATCTCGGCGACCCAGTGCATCCGCCGGTCGTCGAGCTGGCGCACCTCGCGGACGCCCCCCATGAAGCGGGGGAACTCCTCGAACTGCGTCCACTGGTTGTACGCGGTGCTCACCGGAACCTGCACTTCGATGGACTTCTCGACCTTCGTGGTCACGGGTGATCCTCCTCGTTGGTCGAATTGCTCTCGTCGGAGGGGAGAGCCGTCCCTCGTCTGTCTGAACTCCTACCCCCAGCGAGGGCGCTCAATCGCCGGACCTGCCGGAACACCACATCGGACGGCCGGGCCGGCACGCGAAGGCCCGGGTCAGCGGGGGTGCTGACCCGGGCCTGGCGGCCGGTACGACGGGCTCAGCCGTCCTCGCGGTCCGGGCTCTCCAGCCGGAAGAAGTTGCTCTGCCTGCCGTCGGAGCGTTCCTCCTGGTAGATGAAGTTCAGCCGGCGCTTGTCGAAGGCGTCGAACCACTCCTCCCAGCTGATCTCGCGCAGCCGGTCCTCGCGGCCGTTGGCCGGGAAGTCGAAGCGCAGGACGCCGGCGTGGCCGTCGTGGTCGGTGCCGTCGACGGTGCACGGCACACCCTTGCGGGCCTCGGCCCACTGCCGGATGACCTCGTGGTCGGTGGTGACCAGGCTGCGGCCGGGCCGCTCCGGCTCGTCGTCCACGGAGTCGATGACCTGCGAGTACTTCAGCGACTTGGAGGTCTGCGCGCCGGTCCGGATGCCGTCGGACGAGGAGCCCGACGAGCCGGTCGATCGGGAGGCGCCCGACGCGCCGGAGCCGGCCTTCATGCTCTTGACGAGGGCCTTGACCAGGTCGTCCTTCTTCATGTCGGCGGTGTCGGTGACGCCGCGGCGGCGGAGCCGGTCGCGCAGGTCGTCGACCTTCATCCGGGCGATCTCGCTCTCGTTGATGTCCGGGGTGTTCGGCGTCTGGTTGCCGGGCGGGTTGCCGTTCGACGACGAGCGGCCGCCGCCCGCGCCGGCCTTGGCGCCGCTGCCCGAACCGCCGGCGCGGCCGGTGCCGGCCTTCATGCTCTTGACGAGGGCCTTGACCAGGTCGTCCTTCTTCATGTCGGCGGTGTCGGTGACGCCGCGGCGGCGGAGCCGGTCGCGCAGGTCGTCGACCTTCATCCGGGCGATCTCGCTCTCGTTGATGTCCGGGGTGTTCGGCGTCTGGTTGCCCGGGGGATTCTTGGTCGCGGTCGATCCCGAGCTGCTTCGCGTGGGCATGGGAGGTCCGTCCTTCCTCGACCCGTGTCCAGGGGGTGGCGCCGCATGACGCGCCGGGCCGTCCCCGTATCAGTACCCTCGCCGGCCACCCCAAACGTCCGGCCGGTTCAGTCGGCCCGCTCCGGCAGGCCGAGCGGGCGGGGGACCGGCGGGAGGAGCACCCGGGCGAGCGCACCCGCCGTCGTATCCACAGTGCCGTTCCGCCGGATCCCGGCGAACCGGCTCGGTCGGCGTGCACGCTGTCGGGCCGGCTGACGCCGGCCGAGGTCAGGCGTAGATGCTCTTGACGTAGTCCGGGCCGTAGTGGCGCTCCAGGGCCGCCAGGCTCTCGCCGGGCGCCTCCAGCTCCTTGACCAGCCGGGCCCGGGAGGGCAGTGCGTCCGGCCGCCAGGTCTCCGGCTGCCACAGCTGGGACCGCAGGAACGCCTTGGCGCAGTGGTAGAAGATCTGCTCGACCTCCACCACCACGGCCAGGACGGGGCGGTGGCCCTTCACGACCATGTCGTCGAACCACGGGGCGTCGCGGACCAACCGGGCCCGGCCGTTGATCCGCAGCGTGTCGGTGCGCCCCGGGATCAGGAAGATCAGCCCGACGTGCGGGTTGTCCAGGATGTTGCGGTAGCCGTCCGCGCGCCGGTTGCCCGGCCGCTCCGGAATGGCGATGGTCCGGTCGTCCAGCACCAGCGTGAAGCCGGGCGGGTCGCCCTTCGGCGACACGTCGCAGGTGCCGTCCGCGCCGGCCGTCGCCACCAGGCAGAACGGCGACGCCGCGAGCCACTGCCGGTCCCTGGGGTGCAGGACGGGCCGCTCCTTGTCGAGCGCCCGCGGCATCGGCGCTCCCAGGAGCTCGCGCAGCTCCTCGTGCGACGTGATCTCCACCGTCACGTGGCTCTCCCCCGTGCGTTGATTCCGGTGGCGGCGTGCCCGCCGCCGTCCGTCCAGCCTATGGGGCACGGGCCGGCGCGAGGTTTGCCCGCCGGCGGCGGGGGTACCGCCTCACCCGACCCGCCCGGAGAGACCGAGCAGTGGAGGCCCGCGTGGAGAGCCGACTCAAGGTGTTGGGCCACCCCGTCCACCCCATGCTGGTGATGTTCCCGGTGGGCCTGCTGGTCACCGCGGTCCTGTTCGATGTGGTGGACACCGTCGGCGGGCCGGACTTCCTCGGCGAGGTCGCGTACTGGAACATCACCGTCGGCCTCGTCGGCGGCCTGCTGGCCGCGGCGGCCGGGACGTTCGACCTGCTGGCCATCCCCTCGGCGACCCGCGCCAAGCGGGTGGCGCTCACCCACGCCGCCGCCAACCTGGCGGTGATCCTGCTGTTCGCCGCGATCTGGGCGGTGCGGCTCAACGCCGACTCCCGGGCCGCCGGTGGCGCGCTGATCGCCATCGAGGTGGTCGCGCTGGCGATCCTCGGCATCAGCGCCTGGCTCGGCGGGGAACTGGTCGACCGGCTCGGCGTCGGCGTGGACCGGGAGGCCGGCCTGGACGCGCCCAGCTCGCTGCGGCCGCCGGCGGCCACCCAGCGGATCGGAGAGGTGCGATGAGCGAGCGCAGCGGAGGGCTGGCATGAGCGAGCAGAGCGAGGGGGCCGGCCGGGGCTGGCGCGGCCGCCAGCAGGGCTGGGATCCGATGGGCGAGTTGCAGTCCCTGCGGTCCGAGCTGCGCCGGCTGGTCGGCGGGCGGGCCGGGCCGCCGGACGTCGAGCTGGCCGAGACCGCCGACGGCTGGGAGGTCGTGGTGCGGCTGCCCGGCGTGGCGCCGGAGGAGGTGGCGGTCGAGCTGGACGACCGCGAGCTGTGCGTCCGGGCCCGCTCCGAGGCCGAGGTCAACGCCGACCACGGCATCCCCGGCGGCTTCGAGACGCGGGGCTTCGAGTACCGGGTCGACCTGCCCGCCCGGGTGGACCCGGACGCCATCGACGCCGTGATGGACCACGGCCTGCTCCGGGTCCGGCTGCCCCGGGCCGCCCGGCCCGCGCCGCGCACCATCACCGTCGGCCGTGCCGGCGCCCGCCCCGCCGCGGGTACGCGGACCGTCGTCGACCCGGCCGCCGACCGCGAGATGCACCACCCGGACACCGCCGTCGGCGAGACCGACCGGCCGTAGCGGGGCGCCGTGGTCACCCCGGACCTGCTCGGCCCGGTCGCCGGGCGCGTGCCCGACGTCGAGCGGATCGCCGTGCTGCGCGCCAACGCGCTCGGCGACTTCATCTTCATCCTCCCGGCGCTGGATTCGCTGCGCGCCGCGTACCCGGAAGCGGAGATCGTGCTGCTCGGCGCGCCGTGGCACGCGAAGCTCTGGCGTGACCGGCCCGGCCCGGTGGACCGGGTGCTGGTGGTGCCGCCCGCGCCCGGTATCCGCCACCCCGAGCAGGGCGAGCCGGAGTCGTCGATGGACGACTTCCTCGCCGCGGCCCGCAAGGAGCGCTTCGACCTCGCGCTGCAACTGCACGGCGGCGGCGCCAACTCCAACCCGGTCGTCGCCGACCTCGGCGCCCGGGTCACCGCCGGGCTGCGCGCCGAGGACGCGCCGCCGCTGGACCGCTGGATCCGGTACGTGTACTACCAGCACGAGGTGATCCGCTACCTGGAGGTGGCCGCGCTGGTGGGTGCGCCGGCCACGACGGTCGTCCCGACGCTGTCGCTCACCGACGCCGACCGGGCCGAGGCGGCCGAGGTGCTCGGCCCGCCGCGGCGGCCGAGGGTGGCGCTGCACCCCGGCGCGACGGACACCCGGCGGCGCTGGCCCGCCGAACGCTTCGCCGAGGTCGCCCGGGAACTGGTCGCCGACGGGTACGAGGTGCTGGTCACCGGCACGCCCGCGGAGCGGGAGGTGGTGGACCGGGTCGTCGCGGTGGCCGGGGTGCCGCTCCGGCCGCAGGTGGGCACGCTCAGCCTCGGCGGCTTGGCCGGTTGCTACGCCGGCTGCGAGCTGGTGATCTCCAACGACACCGGGCCGCTGCACCTGGCGGCCGCCGTGGGCACCGCGACCGTCGGCATCTACTGGGTCGGCAACCTGATCACCGTGGCGAACCTGCTGCGCGGCCGGCACCGCCCGATCAGCTCGTGGACGGTGCGCTGCCCGGTCTGCGGGGTCGACTGCACCCCCGGCATCTACCCGCACCGGCCGGGCGACGGCGAGTGTCCGCACCGGGACTCGTTCGTCACCGACGTACCGGTGGTCGAGGTGGTGGAGGCGGCCCGCGAGCTGCTGCGCCCCGAACCCGGCGCGCCCTGACCCGCCGCCGCTCGTCGCGGCCGACGGCGCCGGCTCAGGCCGGCTGGGCGGCGTCCTCCTCGGCGAGCACGACCTCCCACGCCTCCACGTCCCGGTCGGTGACCGTCGTCGGCGACTCCAGGTGGTACGCGCCGCTGGGCAGGACGCCGGCGCCACCGTGGCGCGCCAGCACGGCGAGCTGGGCCGCGACGTCCTCGCCCTGGTGCTTCTCCTGCACCCGCCGCCAGAAGTCGAACCCGCCGGAGTCGACGAGCTTGGCGCGGTCGTAGAGCACGCAGCCGCCGATCCAGGACACCTTGTACGCCCGCCAGGCCCCCGGCGGCAGGTCCAGCTGCCGCGTGACGTGCAGCAGGTTCGCCGCCGGGTGGATCGCCGCCCGGTCCCACTCCGGGGTGCCCGGGCGGATCCGCTCCGGCGTGGGACGGCCGGTCCACTCCTCGTAGTGCCGGTGCGTCTCCGGCCGGACGTCGTCGGCGTACGACAGCCCGTGCACGGCGTTGCCGACGAAGCCGCAGCCCAGCTCCTCGATGGCGGTGACCAGCCGGCGCAGCGTGCCCGGCTCCAGCCAGACGTCGTCGTCGAGGCAGAGCACGTACCGGGCGGCGGAGGCGGCCAGCAGGAAGGCCCGGTGCTCGGCCAGCCCGCGCCGGGGCAGCCGGCGGGTCAGCAGCACCGGGTGCCCCCGGTGGCGCAGCGCCCGGACCATGGTGGCCGCCGCCGGGTGCCGGTACGCGGCGGCCCCGTCGGACTGGTCGCTGACCACCACCCCGAAGCCGGGCACCCCCTCCTGGGCCGCCAGCCCGGAGAGCGTGACCGCCAGCTCGGCCGGGCGGTTGCGGGTCGGGATCAGCACGTCGACCAGCCGCTCGGCGCGGAACCGCTCGGCCGTGCCGAGGTCCAGCGGGCGGCTCACGACGGCTTGCTCGTCAGGGAGGAGTCCTCCTGGACTTCCTGGCCGTGCGACCGGATCCGGTCGATGATCGCCGAGGTGGACCGGTCCGGCACGTAGCCGAGGGTGCGGACCTGCCCGCCGAGCCGGCGGACCAGCGGCGCCTCCGGCACCATCTCCGGCGGGTAGTCGCCGCCCTTGACGTACACGTCGGGGCGGACCGTCTCGATCAGCCCGGCCGGGGAGTCCTCCTCGAAGACCACCACGTGGTCGACGCAGGCCAGCGCGGCGAGCAGGGCGACGCGGTCCTCGACCGGGTTGACCGGCCGGTCCGGGCCCTTCAGCCGGCGTACGCTGCCGTCGGAGTTGACCGCCACCACCAGCAGGTCGCCGAGCGCCCGGGCCTGCTCCAGGTAGCGCACGTGACCGCGGTGCAGCACGTCGAAGCAGCCGTTGGTGAAGACGATCGAGCGGCCCGCCCGGCGGTGCTCCGCGACGATCGCGGCCAGCTCGTCGGCGCCCACCAGCGCCCGGTTCCCGGCCCCGCCGACCGGCACGTCCAGCGCCGTGAGCAGGTCCTCCCGGCGGCATACGCAGGTGCCGGTGTCCGAGACGGTGATGGTCGCGGCGAGCTGGGCGAGCTGGGCGGCGGTCGGCAGCGGCGCGTCGGCGGCCAGCGCCAGCGTCATCGCCGCCAGGTACGCGTCCCCGGCCCCGACGGCGTGGCTGGCCGGCACCGGGGTGCTGTGGCTGCGCCTGGGCTCGCCGTCGGCCCCGCCGACCACCGCCCCGTCGGTGTCCAGGGTCACCGCCACCACGTCCGCGCCGGTGTGTGCGCGCAACTCGGCGAGGCGGGACTCGGCCAGCTCCGCCCGGTCGACGCCCTCGCCGGCCGTGGCGTTCACGGTGACACCGGTGCCGGTCACGGTCGTCCCGTCCCCGGTCATCGCCACCCGGCCCTCGCCGGGCATCGGCTCGCCGGTCGGCCCGACAGCACCGCCGACCGGACCCGTTGCGCCAGCGGCCAGGCCCGGGACGTCGCCGGTCAGGCCCGTCTCACCGACGGCGAGGCCGGGGAGGTCGCCGGCCAGCCCGTCACGGTGGCGGGCGTCGTGCGGCGGCCCGAGGCCGCCCGGGGCCGCGCCCACGGTGAGCTCGGAGGGGCCGTCGGCCGGGTCGCCGTCGGGGTGGGCCAGGTGCAGCTCGGGGCCGTGTGCCGCCCGGGTGCCGGCGGCCCGGGCCAGCAGGCGGGTCGCCTCGGCGAAGCTGGGGGTCACCACGGTCGGGGCGAGGCCGCGCCAGTCGGCCAGGTCGTGGGCGTCCAGCGCGACCGTCGCGTACCGCTCCCGCTGGGCGACCAGCCAGGCGCGCACCGGCGCGGGCAGCGCGCCCAGGCCGTAGTCGCAGACCACCAGGGTCGGCGCCTCGCCGCCGGCGGCGGCGCGCAGCTCCTCCGTGGCGCACTCCAGCGCGGTGAGCAGCCGGGCCACCCCGTCGTCGTCGAGCGCGTCGTCGGGGTCGCCGGAGTCCTCCCGCAGCAGGATCTGGTTGCCGGCCAGCATCCGCCGCTTCACCGGCGTCGGGCGGCCGGGCTGGTTCACCGTACGGTCCCAGACGCCGGCCCGGTCCAGACAGTCGTGCAGTTCGTCCCCGGCGACGTCCGCGCCGACCGGTGCCACCAGCACCGCGCGGCCGCCGAGCGCGGCGACGTTCACCGCGGTGTTCGCCGCCCCGCCGGCCGCGGAGATCCGCCGCCGCAGGGTGAGGACGGGGGCGGGCGCCTCCCGGCAGAGCCGGTCCGACTCGGCGAACCGCCAGTCGTCGAGCATGGCGTCGCCGATGACCAGGACGGGACGCCCCAGCCAGCTCTCCACCACCGTGGCGAGCCGGCGCTGTTCCGCTGCTGCTCCTGCCATGCCCTCCGGGATCCCCCGAGGTGTCGGGGTCAAACCCGGGGCCCCCTGGCGGCGGGCGTCGGGCACCGGGCGACCTCCCGTGGACCGACGCCGACGCGGTGCGCTTCGTCAGGCGTTCCGCCGTGCCGGCCGGCGTTCTGCGCGAGGATCGTCGGGGAGGCCGCCGCGGGGCCACACCCGTACCGCTGACCCCTCGTCGACAGTGCGGTCGACGGCAGGCCGCAGGGCCGGTTTCCCGGTCGACGCGACGGCCGGCCGGCATGTTTCGGGTGGGCGGGGAAAGGACCTGGGATGACCACGGAAGCCCCGGTGCTCGACAGGCGCCAGCTCCGGCTGCTGATGTTCGGCCTGATGACCGGCATGCTGCTGGCCGCGCTCGACCAGACGATCGTCGGCACCGCCCTGCCGACCATCGTCGGCGAGCTGGGCGGCATCAACCACTACTCGTGGGTGGTGACCGCGTACCTGCTCGCCTCCACCGCCTCGACGCCGCTCTACGGCAAGATGGCCGACCTGTACGGGCGCCGTCCCGTGTTCCTCTTCTCCATCGGCACGTTCCTGCTCGGCTCGCTGCTGGCCGGTCTGTCGCAGGACATGACCCAGCTCATCGCCACCCGCGGGATCCAGGGCCTCGGCGCCGGCGGCCTGATGACGCTGGCGTTCACCATCATCTCGGACGTGGTCGCGCCCCGGGATCGCGGTCGCTACCAGGGGCTGTTCGGGGCGGTCTTCGGCCTCTCGTCGGTCGCCGGGCCGCTGGTCGGCGGCTACTTCGCCGAGACGGACTGGCGGTGGATCTTCTACGTCAACGTGCCGCTGGCGATCCTGGCGATCGTGGTGTGCTCGCGGGTGATGCGGCTGATCCCGTTCACCCGACGCGACCACGCGATCGACTGGCTCGGCGCGGCCCTGCTGGTCGCGGGGGTGAGCTGCCTGCTGCTCGCGCTGAGCTGGGGCGGCAACGAGTACGCCTGGGGCTCGGGCGTGATCGTCGGGCTCCTCGCCGGCGGCGCGGTGCTCGGCGTGCTCTTCGTGCTCCAGGAGGCCCGGGTGGCGGAGCCGATCCTGCCGCTGCGACTGTTCCGCAGCGCCACCTTCGCGCTGGCCAACTCGGCCGGCTTCGTGCTCGGCCTGGTGATGTTCGGGTCGATCATCTTCATCCCGCTCTACCTGCAGATCGTCAAGGGCGCCTCGCCGACCCGCAGCGGCCTGCTGATGCTGCCGATGATGGCCGGCATCATCGTCACCTCGGTGCTCACCGGCCGGGCGATGAGCCGGATCGGGCGGTACAAGTGGTTCCCCGTGGCCGGCGCGGCGGTGCTGCTCGTCGGCACGCTGCTGTTCACCCGGCTGGAGGTGGGCACCTCGCTCTGGGTGGCCTTCGGCTTCATGGTGGTGATCGGCGTCGGGCTGGGGCTGTGCATGCAGTCGCTGATCCTGGCCGTGCAGAACGCGGTCTCGACGCGGGACCTGGGCGCCGGCACGTCGTCGGCGACGTTCTTCCGGTCGCTGGGCGGGTCGTTCGGCGTCGCGATCCTCGGCGCGGTGCTGTCGTCGCGGCTCACCTCCGAGCTGGCCGACCGGCTGCCCGGGGCGATCGCGCAGTTGCCGCCGCAGCAGCAGGCCGCCGTGGCGGCGAGCGGCGGTGCGGACGTCTCGATCAACGATCCGGCCACCGTCCTGGCCCTGCCCGCCCCGGTACGCGCGGCCGTCCAGGCGGCCTTCGTCGAGTCGCTGCACCTGGTCTTCCTGACCGCCGGCCTGATCGCGATCGTGGCGGTGCTGGTCACCCTGGCGCTGCCCAACGAGAAGCTGCGCGGGGCGGGCCCGGGCGGCACCACCGGCGGCACGGACGGCCTCGGCGGCGAGGCCCCCGCCCCGGGCGGCAAGCCGTTGTCCCGGGAGTCGAAGGAGGAGGCGGCCGCCGAGATGGAGGCGAAGAGCCAGACCCTGCTCTGACCGGGCGGATCAGGTCGCGCGGACGCGACGGGTCACTTGAGGATCAGCCGGTTGGTCTGCTCGAAGACGTCGAGGTCGGCGAGGGTCTCCGAGACGCTCGCGGAGAGCGGGGCCGGGAACTGCTCCCGATGGAAGAAGCCGGCGTCGACGGTCTCGTCGGTGACCCGGGCCAGGTCGCCGTCCCACTCCTCGACCCGGAACGCGGCCGTGAAGACCTGGTACGTGTGGCCGTACATGTTGGTGTGGGTGCGGTCCGGGCCGGTGTAGAGCGCGAAGGCGCTGACCCGCAGCGCGCGCAGGCCGGTCTCCTCGCGCACCTCGCGGACGGCGCAGTCGGCGATCGACTCGCCCAGCTCCATCGCCCCGGCGGGCAGGGCCCACTGGTGGTTGTCGGAGCGCTGGATCAGCAGGACGCGTCCGGCGTTGTCGCGGACCACGGCGCGGGCGCCGACGAACATCAGCGTCCGGTCACCGGCCAGGGCGCGCAACTGCCCCACGTACGAATCGGCCCAGGAGATGCTCACCCGGACAATTTACGGGGCCGGCCCGGGGCGGACGGGCTTTCCAGGGTTCCCAAGGTGTGACCGGCGACACTAACTTGTTACCCATGCGTAGCACGATGATGGACGCCCCCCTCCAGGTCGCGCGGATCCTCACCCACGGCTCGACCGTGCACGGCACGGCCGAGGTGGTGACGTGGACCGGTGGCGAGCCGCGCCGGATGACGTACGCCGAGGTCGGGCGGACAGCCGCCCGGCTCGCCCACGCGCTGCGCGACGACTGCGGGGTCACCGGCGACGAGCGGGTCGCCACCTTCATGTGGAACAACAGCGAGCACCTCGTGGCCTACTTCGCGGTGCCGAGCATGGGCGCCGTGCTGCACACCCTCAACATCCGGCTCTTCCCGGACCAGCTCGCCTACATCGCCAACCACGCCGGGGACCGGGTGGTGCTGGTCGACACGACGCTCATCCCGCTGCTGGCCCGGGTGATCGGCGAGATGACCACCGTCCGGCACGTGGTCGTGGTCGGCGGCGGGGACCCGGCCCCGCTGGTCGCGGCGGCCGGCGACCGGATCGCCGTACACCACTGGGACGCGCTGCTGGCCGACCGGCCGGAGGTCTACGACTGGCCGGAGGTGGACGAGCGCGACGCCGCCGCCCTCTGCTACACCTCCGGGACCACCGGGCACCCCAAGGGGGTCGCCTACTCGCACCGCTCGATCTACCTGCACTCCCTGCAGATCTGCATGCCGGAGTCGTTCGGCCTCGGCCCGACCGACCGCGAGCTGGCCATCGTGCCGATGTTCCACGCGATGTCCTGGGGCCTGCCGTACGCGGCCTTCCTCTCCGGGGCGTCGCTGGTCATGCCGGACCGCTTCCTCCAGGCCGCGCCGATCGCCGACATGATCGCCGCCGAGCGGCCCACCCTGGCCGGCGCGGTGCCGACCATCTGGAACGACCTGCTGGCCCATCTGGACAGCCACGACGTGGACGCCTCCTCGCTCAGGGAGGTGATCGTCGGCGGCTCGGCCTGCCCGCCGGCGCTGATGCACGCGTTCGCCGAGCGACACGGCGTCGACGTGGTGCACGCCTGGGGGATGACCGAGATGTCGCCGCTGGGCTCGGTGGCCCGTCCGCCGGCGGGGGCGAGCGGCGACGAGGCCTGGCGCTACCGCTACACCCAGGGTCGGGTGCCGGCCGGCGTGGAGGCCCGGATCGTCGGCCCGCTGGGCGAGCCGCTGCCCGCCGACGGGACGTCCGTCGGCGAGTTGGAGGTCCGCGGCCCGTGGGTGACCGCCCGGTACCTCGGCGACGACACCCCGGACGAGGAGAAGTTCCGCGACGGCTGGCTGCGCACCGGCGACGTCGGCACCCTCTCGCCCGACGGCTACATCACGCTGACCGACCGGGCCAAGGACGTCATCAAGTCCGGCGGCGAGTGGATCTCCTCGGTCGAGCTGGAGAACGCCCTGATGGCCCACCCGGCCGTGTTGGAGGCGTGCGTGGTCGGGGTGCCCGACGAGCGCTGGGGGGAGCGACCGCTGGCCACCGTGGTCCTCCGCGAGGGGGCGCAGGCCGACCCGGAGGAGCTGCGGGAGTTCCTGGCCGGGTCGGTGGCGCGCTGGCAGTTGCCGGAGCGCTGGGCGGTCATCGACGCGGTGCCGAAGACCAGCGTCGGCAAGTTCGACAAGAAGGTGGTGCGCTCGAGGTACGCCGGGGGCGAGTTGAGTGTGCGGGAGCTGACGGCCCCGTAACGTTTTCAGGCGCGCCGTCGCCTGTTGGGGTAAGGGACGCACTCCTGAGACATCCCTCCCCAGGGGCGGCCCCGGCGTTCGCACCGCGCCGGGGCCGCCCGCTCCATGCGGGGCGACCCGCACAGTCATTGTTGCGAAAGTTGTTCGCCTCTGTCCCGATGACGGGGAAATCCGTCCAGCTCAGGCGGGTTCGGGCGGTCGTCGACCCGGCGCGCCAGCCCGGCAGCGCCGTCACCCCTCCCCGCTGGTGCTGATCAGCACCTTCCCGACCGTCGAGTCCTCCACCGCCTGGTGCGCCGCGACGGCCGCCGAGAGCGGGTAGTGGTGCAGCGGCAGCCCCGCGTCCTCGCCCACCCGGATGCCGCCCTGCGCCGCCGCGGCGGCCACGTCCACCACCGCCTGGGCCTTGGCCGCCTTCGGCTCGGTGTAGACGAGCACGAACTGCCAGCGCGCGTTCGGCGCCATCAGCGGCCGGATCGGCAGGGTCACCTCGGCCCCGCCGTCGTCGGCGTAGACGCAGACCGCGCCGCCGCGTTGGAGCAACTGGACGTCGGTGGCGGCGTTGCGCGCCGCGGAGACCTCCACGATCGTGTGCACCCCGTCGGGCGCGATCTTGCGGACCTCCTCGACCACGTCCTGCTCGCGGTAGTTGACCACGAAGGACGCGCCGGCCGCCGCCGCGAGCTGCGCCTTCTCCGGGCTGCTGACCGTGGCGACCACGCAGGCGTCCGCCCACCGCGCGAGCTGGATGGCCGCGTTGCCCACCGCGCCGGCCCCGCCCTGCACGAGCACCGTGTGGTCGCTGAGCGCGCCCGCGCGCAACCGGTCGGGCGTGTACTCCCCGGCGGTCAGGCACCGGTGCGCGGTGAGGAAGGGAATGCCCAGGCAGGCCCCCAGGTCGAAGGAGGCGTCGCCGAGGGTCACCGCCTGCCGGACCGGCACCACCGTGTACTCGGCGGCGGTGCCCCACGGTCGCTGCCAGGCGGCCTCCCACAGCCAGACCCGCTCGCCGATCAGCTCCTGGTCGACACCCTCGCCGACCGCCTCGATCACCCCCGCGCCGTCCTGCCCCGGCGTCTGCCAGCCGTCCGGCAGCGGCCCCTGCCGCCGCGACTTCCAGTCCGTCGGGTTCACCCCCGACACGGCCACCCGCACCAGCACCTCGCCGGGGCCGGGCTCCGGCACCGGCCGGTCGACCAGTTGCAGCACCGAGGCGTCGCCGGTGCGCTCGTACACGATCGCCTTCATCCCCGTCTCCTCACCCGGCGACCCGGCTCGACCTGGGCGGCCTGACGGCGTCCGGCGTGGCTACGCTGGCGGAATGGCGACCAGGCCGGTGCCGGAGCGGTTGCGGTGGGCCGTGGACCGGCTCGACCTGCGCGCGGGCCACCGGGTGCTGGAGATCGGCTGCGGCAACGGGGTCGCCGTCGCGCTCATCTGCGCGGTTCCACAGGTCGCCCGGGTGGTCGCGGTCGACCGCTCCGCCACCGCGCTGCGCGCCGCCGCGCAGCGCAACGCGGCGGAGGTGGCCACCGGGCGGGCGGAGTTCCGGCACGCCGACCTGTCCACCCTGGAATCGTCCGGGGAGCGCTACGACCGCATCCTCGCGGTCAACGTCAACCTGTTCTGGACCCGGCCGCCCACGGCCGAGTTCCGCCACCTCGCCGGCCTGCTGGCCCCCGGAGGAGCGCTGCACCTGGTCTACGAGCCGCCGCACGCCACGCGACTCGCCGTGCTCGTCGACCGCCTCAGCGACCGGGTGGTCGCCGCCGGCTGGACCGTCGTGGAGATCGCCCGGGTCGACCGGCCGACGCCGCTGCTCGACGTGGTCGCCCGCCCCGCCTGAGCCGCTATCCGAGCCGGTCCACGGTCCCGGGGGTCAGCTCGTCCACCGACCCCAGCACCACGGCCGCGAGCCGCTCGGCGTCCGGGTCCAGCGGGTAGGCCCCGTGCGGCACCGCCACCACCGTCATCCCGGCCGCTGCCGCCGACCGGACGCCGTTGGACGAGTCCTCCACGGCGACGCAGCGGGCCGGGTCGACGCCCAGCCGCTCGGCGACCGCCAAATAGACGTCCGGCGCCGGCTTGCCCCGCTCGGTCTCCTCGGTCGACAGCGTCGCGCCGAACACGTCGGCCAGGCCCGTCGCGGCCAACGCCGCCGCGATCAGCCGGGTCGGCGAGGAACTGGCCAGCCCCAGCGGCCACCGTCCGGCCAGTCGGCGCACCACCTCGTCGGCCCCGTCGATCAGCGGTACGCGCGCCGCGTACCGCCGGGTCATCTCCTCGACCACCTCGGCGGCGACCTGCTCGGCCCCCCGGTCGACGCCCAGCTCCCCGCTCAGGTAGCGAGACCACTCGCCGGTGCTCATGCCCATCAGCCGGCGCTGGGTGTCGGGCTGCCAGGTCCCGCCGTGCGCCGCCACGTACGCGCGCCGGACCTCCTCCCAGACCGGCTCGGAGTCCACGATCACGCCGTCCAGGTCGAAGATCACCGCATCAGCCACGGCCCCATCCTGCCCCATGGGGCGGCCGCGCGTGCCACCCGACCGGGTCAGCGTCGCAGCGCGGGCAGGCCGATCGGGTTGCCCTCGGGGATGACCGAGTGAGCGGCGACGGCGATCGGCTCCAGCAGCTCCCGCAGCCGGTCGGCGCGCTCCCGGCCCAGCGTCCGCCACGGCCGGGCGGCGGCGGCGTCGGTGGCGTCCTCGATCGCCTCGAACCGGGCCCGGCCCCGCTCCGTCGCCTCGCCCCCGGCGGTCAGCCAGCCCCGCTCGGCCAGCCGGGCGCGGGCGGCGGCCCACTGCTCCTCGGTCCACCCCCGGCCCAGCAGGTTCAGCTGGGGCATGCCGACCGCGACCCGCCAGGCCAGCGTCTCCACCGGGTCGAGGTCGGCCGCGACCAGCGCCCCCACGTGCCCGTCACCGCGGTGCTCCCGCAGCGTCGTGGCGGCCTGCCAGAGCCGGGCCAGCGGGTATTCGCCGCGCGGCAGGGCGGCGTTGGCCGCGCCGAGCACCCGCCCGGCGGGCTCGACCTCGGCCGCCGCCGCCTCCAGCAGGTCGGCCGCCTCGACCAGGTGCGACTCGGGCAGCTCGTAGGTCAGCTCGGCGAGCGCCTGCACCGCGCCCGTGAGCCGGGCGCGCAGCGCCTCCTGCGGGGTGGCGAGCCGCCAGACCGCCGGCAGCGCCCGCGCCACCGTGTGCGGGGCGAAGTTGAAGAACGAAGCGACCACCGGCGCGGCGTCGACGGGCCCGAGTGGCGCGGCCCGGCCGGCGAAGTAGCCACGCCAGAAGCCGCGCAGGCCGACCGCCTCGAAGGCGGTCCGGGCCCGGGGATGGAAGTAGGTGACCGCGTGGACCGGCTCGAAGTGCGTCCACATCACCCGGGCGGTTCGCCCCGCGTCGTCCAGCGCCGTCACGTGCACCTCCGCGTCCGGTCCGGTTGGCACCCCGGCCGGCGGGACCGCCCGGGGTGACGCTGAACCTACTGCCGGTGGGTGAAGGGCCGGAAGCCCTCTGTGGGCTACTGCATCACGGTGGGGCGACAACCCGGGCGAACCGGGCCGGCCAGCCGGGTCACCGGGCCGCGAGCACGTCCACCACGAAGCGCAGCGGGCCGGCCGGACGGCCGCCGGCGGGCTTCGTGCCGTACGCCAGCTCGGCCGGGATGTCGAGCTGCACGCGGCTGCCGACGGTCACCCCGACGAGGCCCTGGTCCCAGCCGGGGATGACCTGGCCGACGCCGATCGGGAAGGAGGCCGGCTGGCCGGCGTTCCACGACGAGTCGAACTCCTTGCCGTCCTTGAAGAACACGCCGACGTAGTTGGTGGTGATCGTCTGGCCCTTCTGCACCGCCGGGCCGGTTCCCTTGATCAGCGGGGTCACGGTGAGCTTCTTCAGCTCGCCCTTGCCGGCGGTGACCGTCGGCTTGCTGCCCAGGGCCGGGTCCGCGCCCGCCGGGAGCTGCGGGGCGCCGGGGGCGTCGGCCGCCGGGGCGGTGGCGGACGCCGACGGGGTGCCGGCCGCCTGGTCCTTGGGGTCGTCGTCGTTGCGCCCGATGGTGACGAAGACGGTGATCAGCACCGCGACGACGGCGACGCCCGCGAGCCCGCCGGCCCAGGCCTGCCGGCGACGCTTCGCCTCGGCCGCCTTCTGCGCCGCCAACTGGGCGGCCAGCCGCCGCTCCGACTTCTGTGACCGGTTCTGCGTACGCTCGCTCACGGCGTCGACTCCCTGCTGCGAAGGTGGTGGCCGGCATCGGAGTGCCGGGGGGAAAGCCGACGCACACGGTACCCGCCCGGACGCCCACCGTGCCGCCTCGGCCGTCGCCGCTCCCACCCGCAAGGGGCGGGCCCGCCCCGGTGGCCCCGGCGGCGGGCGCGGGGTCGGTCGGTCGAGGGGACTGCCGCGGGCGGCGCTCCGGCCGCGCCCGAGAGGATCAGGCGGTCTTGCGGGCCGCCTTCTTCGGGGCTGCCTTCTTGGCCGCCGGCTTCTTCTCGCCCTCGGCGGCCTTCTTCGGCGCGGCCTTCTTCGCGGCGGTCTTCTTGGGCGCCGCCTTCTTCTCGGCGGCCTTCTTGGCCGGGGCCTTGGTCGCCTTCTTCTCGGCTGCCTTCTTCTGCGCCGAGCGGGCCGCCGAGATCGGGGTCGGCTCCCCGCCCCCGCCGGCCGGCGCCTCGCCGCGGGCCGCCTTGGCCCGCTCCACGGACGCCTTCAGCGCCGCCATCAGGTCCACCGCCGCCGCCGGGGCCTCCTCGACCTCCTCCGGCTGGACCACCTCGCGGCCCTCGACCTTGGCGTCGATGACCTCCTGGAGGGCGGCCCGGTAGTCGTCGGTGAAGGCGTCCGGCTCGAACTCGCCGGCCATCGAGTCGATCAGCGAGCTGGCCATGGCGAGCTCCGGCGGGCGGACCTTCAGGTCCTCGTCCAGGAAGCCGAAGTCGGGGGTACGGATCTCGTCCGGCCACAGCATCGTGTTGAGCAGCAGCACGCCCTCCCGGACCCGCAGCGTGGCGAGCTGTTCCCGCTGGCGCAGCGCCACCTTGACGATCGCCACCCGCTCCGAGTCGGCGAGCGCGTCGCGCAGCAGCACGTACGGCTTGGTGGCGGTGCCCTCGGGCTCCAGGAAGTACGCCTTGTTGTAGAGGATCGGGTCGACCTGCTCGGCGGGGACGAACTCCAGCACGTCGATCGCGTGCGAGGTGGAGAGGGGCAGGTCGGCGAAGTCCTCGTCGGTCAGGATCACCATCTCGCCGCCGCCGATGTCGTAGCCCTTGGCGATGTCGTCGTAGGTGACCTCCTCGCCGCAGACCTGGCAGGTGCGCTTGTAGCGGATCCGGCCGCCGTCCTCCCGGTGCACCTGGTGGAAGCGGATGTCCTTCTCCTCGGTGGCCGAGTAGACCCGCACCCCGATCGAGACCAGCCCGAACGAGACCGCTCCCTTCCAGATGGCCCGCATCCCGTGCTCCTCTCGCCGGTACTGCCCAGGATCGCAAAAGATCGAAGGCCACGCGAGGGCTTCCGTGCGCAAGTACAGTCAGGAGGTGCCCGGCGCGCCGCTCAAGCCGATGCTCGCGATGACCGGGCAGCTCCCGGCGGGTTCCGGCTGGGCGTACGAGTTCAAGTGGGACGGCGTGCGCGCGCTCGCCGACATCTGCGCCGGCCGGCAGCACCTGTACGCCCGCTCCGGCGTCGAGATCACCGCCGCGTACCCCGAGCTGGCCACCCTGCACGAGCAGGTCGGCGACGCCCTGCTCGACGGCGAGGTGGTGCTGCTCGGCGAGACCGGCCAGCCCTCGTTCACCGCCCTGGCGGAGCGGATGCACGTCCGCGACCGGAACAAGGCCGCCCGGCTGGCGGCGGTCATGCCCGTGACGTACATGATCTTCGACCTGCTCCGGCTCGACGGCGAGGACCTGACCGGCTGGTCGTACGCCCGCCGGCGGGAGGCCCTGGACGGCCTGGCGCTCGGCGGCGCCCGGTGGGCGGTGTCGCCGGTCTTCCCCGACGGGCTGGCCACCTACGAGGCGGCCGGCGAGCACGGCCTGGAGGGGGTGATGGCCAAGCGGGTCGAGTCGGTCTACCGCCCCGGGGTGCGCTCGCCGGACTGGGTCAAGGTCAAGCTGGAGGTGACCGGCGACTTCGTGGTCGGCGGCTGGCGGCCCGGGGCACGGAAGATCGGCGGCCTGCTGGTCGGGGTGCCCGGCCCGGACGGGCGGCTCGTCTACCGGGGGCGGGTGGGCGGCGGCATCGGCGCCGCCATCGAGCGGCAACTGCTCCGCGAGCTGGAGCCGCTGCGGACCGGCGCGTCGCCGTTCGCCGGCGACCTGCCGCGCGAGGATGCCCGGGGCGCGATCTGGGTAACACCGAGGGTCGTGGTGGAGGTGAAGTACGGCCAGCGCACCCCGGACGGACGGCTGCGGTTCCCCCGGGTGCTCCGACTGCGGCCGGACAAGCCCGCCGAGGAGGTGGACGATGCCGGCTGACCGGTTCCGGGTGGACGTCGAGGGGCGCGCGCTGGAGGTGTCCAACCTGGACAAGGTGCTCTATCCCGACGCCGGCTTCACCAAGGGCGAGGTGATCGACTACTACACCCGCATCGCCCCGGTGCTCCTGCCGCACCTGCGTGACCGGGCGCTGACCCGGATCCGCTTCCCCAACGGCGTCACCGGCGGCTCGTTCTTCGAGAAGAACGCCCCCGCCGCCACCCCCGGCTGGGTCCGCACCGAGACGCTGCCCGCGCCCGGGTCGAGCAAGGGCCGGGAGACCATCGACTACGTGGTCGCCGACGACCTGCCCACCCTGGTCTGGCTGGCCAACCTCGCCGCGCTGGAGCTGCACACCCCACAGTGGAAGATCGGCGAGCACCCGGACATGATGGTCGTCGACCTGGACCCGGGGCCGCCGGCGGCGCTGCGCCAGTGCTGCCAGGTGGCGTTGCTGATGCGCGACCGGCTCGCCGAGGACGGCATCGACAGCTACCCGAAGACGTCCGGCAAGAAGGGCATGCAGCTCTGCTGCCCGATCGCCGGCACCCAGGACGCCGAGGACGTGTCCGCCTACGCGAAGCGGATCGCCCAGGAGCTGGAGCGGACGCACCCGAAGCTGATCGTGTCGAAGATGGCGAAGAACCTGCGGCCGGGGAAGGTGTTCATCGACTGGAGCCAGAACAACGCGGCCAAGACCACCGTGTCGCCGTACTCGCTGCGGGCCCAGTCGGTGCCGTCCGTGTCCACCCCGCTGACCTGGGACGAGGTCGAGGCGGGCGCGGCCGGCAAGCGGCCCTCGGCGAAGCCGTACGTGGCGAGCGAAGTGCTCAAGCGGGTGGAGAAGCACGGCGACCTGCTCGCCCCGCTGCTCGACGGCGGCCCCGAACTGCCGGGGTGACGGTCAGCGTTCCACGTGCTCGTTGTCTTGGATCAACGCTGCGGAACCGGTCGACCGGCATCGGGGCCCGGGATCATCACATCGGTGCTCCAGTCGCCGAGGAAGGCGCCGTTCTCGAGGTCCAGGGCGATGTCCTGGTCGCCGCCGAAACTGATGCCGCCCAGCCGGCTCACCTCGACGTACCAGGGCGACAGGCCGCTGCGCGCTCCGTCGGGGGACATGCAGGTGCCGCCCAGGTGTTCGGCGTGGAAGACGTCGAATCTGTCCGGCACGTCGACGTAGGCGTCGTCGGCGGACGGGAACCTCACCGGCGGCACGCCTGCGTTGGGGTCGTCGCGGGGGACCAGCCACAGGGAGCCGTAGACGCCATGACTAGCCCGCCAGGAGGTGTTGTCGACTTCGCCGTCGGCGAGCGAGGGCCCCGCAGCGGGTCGGGCCACCCGTGGTCCGTTTAGCTCCGCCTCGGTGAGCCACACCATGGCGAACAGGGACGCGACGCCGTCGTCGGCGACCTGGAGACGCGGGTGGGCCCTGGCCTGGGCGAGCTCGGCCCAGAACGGATGCTCGGGCTGTGCGACGTCGGCCGGTCGTCCGGCGATGACCGCCGTGACCTCCGGCGACGGGTCCTCGAAGTAGAGCTCGTCCTCCCACTGGAAGACGGCGACGGCCACCAGATCGGGCCCGCGCCGCCGGTACGCCTCCGGCAACCGCAGCGTGAAGCAGTGCAGCATCGGCTGACCGGTGCGCGGTGATCTGGGCCAGGTCCGAACGTCGATGCCCGGCCCGGCAGCGTCGGCCCATCCTGCCGGCAGCCTGGGCCGCTCCCCGGCCGCGTCGGCGACGTCGTCGTCGGTCCAGATGTCGAACGCTTCGGTCACCACGGCCGGACACTAGCGCAACCGGCTGACAGGACCGGGGACGACAGTGCCGGCCTCGCCCCGGACCCGCCGGCCAGCACGCAGTAGCGGCGCGGCCGACGCTCGGAACCGGTCACCACGGAGTCGACAACCGCCGGTGCGCCGGTGGAACGCCCGTCCGGTGCCCGTTTGAGTAGGGTGGCCTCAGCCTGCCCGAGGAGTGCGTGATGACCCTGACCGATGCCCTCGTCCGGGAGTCGCCGGCCGGTGACCGGCCCACGGAGATCGACCAGCCGCTGCTGACGTACCTGGACGCCGCGACCGGCGAACGGATCGACCTGACCGCCGCGGAGCTGGGCGGCTGGGCGGCGCGGGCCGCCGGGCTGCTGCGCGAGGGCTGCGGGCTCGGCGTCGGCGACCGGGCGGCGGTGCTCCTCCCGGCCCACTGGCAGACCGCCGCCGTGCTGCTGGGCGCCTGGTCGGCCGGGGTGGCGGTGTCGTTCCGCCCGCGTGCCACGGCCGGCCTGCCGCAGGTCGCGCCGGGCGACGACGAGCCGTTCGACGCCCTCTTCGTCAGCGCGAAGCGGCTGGACGACTGGCTGGAGGACGTGCCCGAGGCGCGGCACCGCTACGTCCTCGGGCTCGGCGCCAACCCGCCGAAGGAGGTGCCGCCGGGCTACCTGGAATGGCTCGCCGAGGTGCGGCGGCACACCGACGCGCTGCCCGCGTCCGCCACGCTGACCAGCGCCGATGCGGCCAGCTCCGACGGCACGAGCTACCGCGAGTGGGGCAGCGTCGCGCTGGCCGTGGCGGAACGGCTCGACCTGCGGGCCGGCGACCGACTGCTGGTCGACGTCGCCGAGCACGAGCAGCCCGTCTACTGGCTGCTGGCGCCGCTGGCCGTCGGCGCGTCGGTGGTGCTCTGCGCCAACCTCGACCCGGCCCGGCTCGACGCCCTGATCGCCGCCGAGCAGATCACCCGAGTGCTCTGATGGTGGGGCCCTACACCGAGGCGAGCATGTCGCTGGACGGCTACATTGCCGGTCCGGGCGACGGCGGCCTCGACCAACTCTTCCGCTGGTACGAGAACGGCGAGGTCACCCACCTCCACTACCGGGTCCGCCGGCCGTAGCCGCCCGGAAAACGGGCGTACCGGACACGGCAGGGCCGACGCCCTCTGCAACAGCGCTCCTCGCCCCTCTGCCGTTACGCCGCCACCGGCCCTGTCTCCCAGGTCTTTTGCCGGTGCCACCGACGTGGTCTCATACCGGGAAGACGACGTCATCGACCCTGGTCATGGCAGCCCGCGTCGACTCCCGCACCGCCTCCATCCTCCTGAAAGGTGCATCGATGCACAGGAGACCGATCTTCCGACTGGCAGTCCTCACCGCCACCACCGCGACGCTCCTGGCGTCCGGCGGCGCCTACGGCGCGGTCTCGGCAGCGCCCGTGACCGTCTCCCCGGGTGTCGCAGAGTGCGAGCCGGCCGCCGACGGGCACGGCGCGGCCCGGCTCGCCGAGGGCGCCACCGCGCAGGAGCCGGAGCTGTACGCCAAGAACGAGGCGAACGCGTACGGCGTCATCAAGGATTCCCCCCGCCTGCCCAACGGCAGCGTCACCGTGCCGACGGTCTTCCACATGATCTCCGACCACCCGCTCAGCGCGGCGGAGACGACCAGGTGGAACACCCTGATCGCGGCGCAGATGAAGGTGCTCAACGACTCGTTCGCCGGCCGCACCGCGGCGAACGCCTCCGACACCCCGTTCCGGTTCGACCTGGTCGACACGACGTGGACGGTGAACAGCGACTGGTACACCGTCGTGCCGGGCAAGAACGAGCGGGACATGAAGCAGGCGCTGCACACCGGCGACTCCCGCACCCTGAACGTGTACGCGGCCAACATCGGCGGCGGCCTGCTCGGGTGGGCGTACTTCCCGAAGGGCTACAACAACGGCCGGGACTTCATCGACGGCGTGGTGATGCTCGACGAGTCGATGCCGGGCGGGACGGCGGGCAAGTACGCCCTCGGTGACACCCTGACGCACGAGGTCGGGCACTGGCTGATGCTGGAGCACACCTTCGCGCACGGGTGCTCCGCCTCCGGCGACTTCGTCGCGGACACCCCGCGGGAGGCGACCCCGCAGTTCAACTGCCCGGTGGGGGCGGACACCTGCACCGCACCCGGGCTGGACCCGATCCACAACTTCATGGACTACACGCAGGACTCCTGCATGAACATGTTCACCGCCGGACAGGCCGACCGGATGAGCGACGCCTGGGTGGCGTTCCGCGCCGGCGGCGCGGGCTGAGCAAGCCTCGACGGGGCTGGCGGGCCGCGCTCAGCGGCCCGCCCGCCCCAAACCCCCCCCCCCCCCCCCCCCCCCCCCCCCCCGGCCCCATCCGGCCGGCAAGCTCCTCCACGACGGAAGCTCCGTGATGAACCAGAGCGCGGGCACCGGTTTCGGCGGGCTGTCGAGTCGGTCGACGCGAGGTCAGTCGACGGTGGGCAGCTTCGGGCCGAGGACGTCGTCGGCGTCGACGATCGTGTACGCGTACCCCTGCTCCGCCAGGAAGCGCTGCCGGTGGGCCGCGTACTCCGTGTCGATGGTGTCCCGCGAGACGACGGTGTAGAAGTGCGCCTGCCGGCCGTCGGCCTTGGGCCGCAGCACCCGCCCCAGCCGCTGTGCCTCCTCCTGCCGCGACCCGAACGTGCCCGACACCTGGATCGCCACCGCCGCCTCGGGCAGGTCGATGGAGAAGTTGCCGACCTTTGAGATCACGAGCGTGCGGACCTCCCCGGTGCGGAACGCGTCGAAGAGCCGCTCCCGCTCCTTGTTCGTGGTGGAGCCCTGCACGATCGGCGCGCCGAGGTACTCGCCGAGCTGGTGCAGCTGGTCGATGTAGCCGCCGATCACCAGCACCTGCTCGCCCGGGTGCCGGTCCACCAGCGCCTTCACCACGGGCAGCTTCGTCCGGGCGGTCGCCGCCATCCGGTAGCGCTCCTCGGCCTCCGCCGTCGCGTACGCCATCCGCTCCGCGTCGGTGAGCGTCACCCGTACCTCGGTGCACTCGGCCGGGGCGATCCAGCCCTGCTGCTCGATGTCCTTCCACGGCGCGTCGTACCGCTTCGGGCCGATCAGGCTGAACACGTCGCCCTCCCGGCCGTCCTCGCGGACCAGGGTCGCCGTGAGGCCCAACCGGCGACGGGCCTGGAGGTCCGCGGTGAACCGGAAGATCGGCGCGGGCAGCAGGTGCACCTCGTCGTAGACGACCAGGCCCCAGTCGCGGGCCCCGAACAGGTCCAGGTGGGTGAACGCGCCGCCGCGCCGCGAGGTGAGCACCTGGTACGTGGCGATGGTGACCGGGCGGATCTCCTTGCGCTCGCCCGAGTACTCCCCGATCTCCTCCTCGGTCAGCGAGGTGCGGGCGATCAGCTCCCGCTTCCACTGCCGCCCGGCGACCGTGTTGGTGACCAGGATCAGCGTGGTCGCCTTCGCCTCGGCCATCGCCGCCGCCCCGACCAGCGTCTTGCCGGCGCCGCAGGGGAGCACCACCACGCCCGACCCGCCGGCCCAGAACGCCTCCACGGCCTCCCGCTGGTACGACCGCAGCGTCCACGGCTTCCCGCCGTCCTTGCCCGCCTCGGCCAGCTCGATCGGGTGCGCCTCGCCGTCGACGTAGCCGGCCAGGTCCTCCGCCGGCCAGCCGAGCTTGAGCAGCGCCTGCTTGAGCCGGCCCCGCTCCGACGGGTGCACCGCGATCGTGTCGTCGTCGATCTTGTTGCCGAGCATCCCGGCGAGCTTCTTGCTCTTCGCGACCTCGATCAGCACCAGCCGGTCCAGCGCCCGCAGGACGAGACCGTGCGCCGGGTCGTTGGCGAGCTGGAGCCGACCGTACCGGTCCATCGTCTCGGCCACGTCCACCAGCAGCGCGTGCGGCACCGGGTAGCGGCTGTACTTGATCAGCGCGTCCACCACGGCCTCGGCGTCGTGCCCGGCGGCGCGCGCGTTCCACAGCCCGAGCGGGGTCAGCCGGTAGGTGTGCACATGCTCCGGGGAGCGCTCCAGCTCCGCGAAGGGCGCGATGGCCATCCGGCACGCCTGCGCGTCGGGGTGGTCGATCTCCAGCAGCAGGGTCTTGTCCGACTGCACGATCAGGGGTCCACCGCTCACGCCAGTGCCTCTCCTCCGCCTCGGGTCGCCGGCTGTCCGGGAGGCGACTGACCCGCCCCAGGCCGACCCACCAGTGTTGCACGCATCCGGGTGACGCAGAAAAAGTTGGACATCGGGCGCAACCGGAGCGGTGCTCACAACGTCTAGCAGTAGGACACCTGTCACGGGAGGCGCCATGAAACACGTCCGGATCACCACCCGGCTCCTCGCCCTGGCAGTGGCCACGCTGGTCGGCGCCGGTGCGTGCGCGTTCGATCCGGAGGCCGACGGCGGTGGGGGCGGGGGTCCCGTCCCGGTCGGTGCTGCGGAGGTAACGGGGGCGAGCGGTGCGCCCGGGCCGGACCAGCGGACCCGGCCCGCCACGGCGCCCGCGAAGCCGGTGGCGAAGCCCTCGCCCACGTCGACCCGGAGCACGCCGAAGCCGACCCGTCCCGCGGCGAAGCCCACCGGGTCGCCGTCCGTCGCCGGCTGTCCGCAGGGGGAGCACCAGCGCGAGGTGGAGGCGTACCTGGCCCGGCTGGGCGGGTTCGGCACGCTGACCGTGGACGGCCGGCAGTCCGCGGCCGACTGCGCCGCGATCAAGAAGTTCCAGAAGCGGTACGACATCCGCCCCGCCCACGGTCGCGCCGGCCCCACCACCCACGACGTGGCGAAGCGGCTCGCCAGCACCGACACGGGGCGCTGCCGGGCGGGCTCCGGCACCACCTTCTGCATCGACCTGACCCGGCAGACCACCTGGGTGATGCGCAACGGCAAGGTGCTCGTGAAGCCGACGGTCACGCGGACGGGCATGCCCGGCTACCGCACCCCGGCCGGCACCTTCACGATCAACTACCGCAACGTCAAGGAGTGGTCCGACCCGTACGAGGTCTGGCTGCCGTACTGGCAGCACTTCACGCAGGGGATGGGCTTCCACGAGACCACGACCTACCTGCACGACAAGTCGATCGGCTCGCACGGCTGCGTCAACCTGCTGCACGCCGACGCCGTCCGCTACTGGGAGCTGGGCAAGGTCGGCAGCCGGGTGGTGCTGGTCGGCCGGCGCCCCGGCACCTGAGCCGCCGCCGCGCCTGATCCGCCGCCGCGGCACCTGATCCGCCGCCCCGGGGCCGGCCCACCCGCGTCGCACACGCCGTCCGATCGGGGTTTTAACCCCTGTCACTCCCGCCACCCGAGTGACACGCTGGATGCCAGGCGTCGGACCGGACGGGGAGGCTGGAGATGACGGTCGACCGGGAGGCGATACCGGAACACAGCGTCGAGCGCGACCGGCTGCCGGACGAGCAGGTCTCCACCGCCACCGTCGTCGCGTACGCGGCCGCCGCGGTGGTGCTCGTCGGCTGGTTCCTCTTCGGCTGGCTGGTGCTGGAGCAGGGCTTCGTCGACTCGGTCGGCGAGTCGGCCGGCGCCGGGTTCGCGCTGCTGCTGGTCGTCTCCGTCGTCGGGACGGTGCGGCGCAGCCGGCGCTGACCCGGTCTGCTCAGTCCTCCAGCACCGCCGCCGTGATCCGGTGCAGGGCGAAGGTGTGCAGCATCTCCGTCCGCTCGTCCTCGGCGCGCAGGTAGCCCGCGCCGATCGAGACCGGCCGGACCAGCCGCGACGCGGTCGCCCCGTGCGCGTCGACGTACCCGACCCAGACCAGCGCCTTGTCCCGCACCGCCTGCTGGAGCACGGCGAGGGCGTCGGTGTGGGTGTGCACCGGCGCCGGCCCGGTACGCGCCGCGCCGCCCCGGACCACGGCCGGCGCGCGCCGGGCCGCCCGGGCCGCCGCGTCGCCGCGCCGGATCTGCTCCACCACGCCGAGCAGGCGGGGCATGGACAACTTCGGCGCGGTCAGCGGGTCGAGTGTCCGGGTCGCCACCGACACCCGGGCCGGGGCCCGGCGGGTCTTCGGGCGGGACAGCACCGCCGCCCCGCTGCCGTCCTCGGGCACCGGGGCGTACCCGGCCTCGCGCAGGGCCATGAGCATCCGGCCCACCTGGTACGGCGTCGACAGCACCGTCGGGGCGAGCCGGCGCAGCGCCAGCGACTCCAGCCGCCGGTCGGCGAGCACCTCGGTCAGCAGCGCCTCGTCGTCGCTGCGCACGTACGCCCCGGCCGAGCCGACCCGCAGCCCGCCGTGCTTGCGGGCCACGTCGTCCACCAGGTACGTCAGCCCCTGCGGCACCGGGGTGCGGGACCGGCGCCGGAACAGGGCGTGCAGGTCGTCGGCCGAGTACCCGGCGTCCAGCGCCCGGCGCACGCTGGTCGGAGTGACCCGGTGCACGCTGGCCCCGCCGGCCGACTCGTGCTCGGCCACCACCTCCAGCTCGGCGGCGAGCGCCGGGTCGGGCGGGCCGGGCACCACGACGGTCAGGTCGGCCTGCACCAGGAAGTGGTCGACCGGGGCGGGCAGCAGCGCGTCCAGCGCTCGCACGGCGCCGGTCCCGTCGCCGCCCTCGGTCTCCGCGCGCAGCCCGAGCGGGTCGTCCGCGCCCCGCTCGTCGGCGGCGGTGACGTCGGCGAGCAGCAGCCGCCCGTACGAGGTGAGCGCCCCCAGCCCGGTCACGCCCAGCGTGGCCGCCTCGGTCAGCACCTCGCGGTGCGTGGCCTCCCGCCCCCGGCTGCGCCGGGGCGCCCGCCAGTCGAGCAGGGACTGCACCTCCTCGGGGGTGGGCGCGGTGGCGGGCTCCAGGTCGGCGAGCACCCCGAGGACCGCCCGCCGGGCGGCCGGCGCCCCGGCCCGTTCCGCCTCGGCCGAGAGCACGGCGATCGGCCGGTCCCGGTCGTCGCGCTGCCCGACCAGCCCGACCTGGCGGGTCATGGTCAGCCAGGCGCGGGCGAGCTGCTCCCAGCGCTGCGCGAGCGAACCGGCGCGCCACACCTCGTACCCGGCGGTGGGCAGGACCTGCTGGTCGGCGCCGTAGCGACTGGTGGTGGCCCCGGGCAGGTCCACCTCGCCGATCAGCCCCGCCGCGTACGCCGCCTCCAGCAGCAGGGCGGCCGTCGGCTCGTCCACCCCGACCGCCTTGGCCAGCCGGCGCAGGTCGCGCACCCCCAGGCCGCCGGAGCGGAGCACGGGCGCCGGTTCGGCGGCGAGCTGCTCCAGCAGCGCCTCGGTGTGGCGTACCGCCTCCATGGTCTGCCCGGCCCCGGCCGAGTCGGCGGCCTTCGGCTCGCGCGGCGGGGTGGCCACCGGCGGCGGGCTGGTCCGCAGCGGGCCGAGCGGGCCGCTGTCGCGCCGCAGCAGCAGGCCGACCTCCCGGGGCAGCTCCACCGTGCCGGTGGCGCCGGCCTTGCCGCCCGAGACCGGCACCAGCAGGTGGTGGTCGACCAGCCAGCGCACGGGCGAGCCGGTCGGCGCGCCGCCGTTGGTCGGGTCCGGGGGCAGGTCGTCCTCCGCGCCGACGGGCGGCGCCTGCAACGCGCCCGGCGGCACGCTGCCCACGGGCGGCCCGGCGGCGAGCCGGTCCAGGATCGCCCGGGCCGAGGGCGGCGCGGCCAGCAGCGTCCGCCGCAGCTTCGCCGGGTCCGCGCAGAGCGCCGCCGCCCGTGGGTCCAGCTCCGCCGCCGGCCGGCCCAGCCCCGCGGGGTACGGGGAGACCTCGTCGACGCTCGCCACCACGTGCAGGTCACTCTCGGGGCCGTGCAGCAGGAAGAGCGCGCGCAGCCGGTTCACGGCGGCGCGGACGGAGGTGGGGGCGGGCGGGTGCGGCCCCGCGGTGGCCATGGCGAGCACCGACTCGGTGGAGGTGGTCCCGCCGGCCGCGTTCCGGGTGAGCCGGGCGGCGTCCAGGATCTGCAGGGTGAACTGGTCCAGCCCGTCGAGCGCGCGGGCCACCGAGACCCGGGACTGGGCCCGGATGGCGAGCGCGGAGACGTCGGCGGGCACGGGCACGACGAGGTCCGGCCGCAGTTGGAGGAGGGCGGCGAGCGACTCGTCGGGCAGCGACCGCAGGTGGTCGGCGAGTGAGGTGGTCATCGTCGTTCCACGCTAGCCCGACCGGGGGTCCTCCCGCCCCTCGGACGTCCGGCTGACTCCAGGCGATGGGCGGGTAGGTTCTGCGCATGCCCTCACTGACGGTTGGCTTCGACCTCGACATGACCCTGGTCGACTCGCGCCCCGGCATCGCCGACGCCTATCGGGCCCTGACCGCCCGGACGGGGGTGCACGTGGACGCGGAGGCCGCGGTGTCCCGGCTCGGCCCGCCGCTGCGTACCGAGATCGCCCGCTGGTTCCCGCCGGAGCAGGTCGACGCGGCCGTCCGGACGTACCGGGAGCTCTACCCGGCGTACGCGATCACGCCCACCGTCGCGCTGCCCGGCGCCCGCGCCGCGATCGACGCGGTCCGCGAACGCGGCGGCCGGGTGTTGGTGGTCACGTCCAAGCTCGGCCGCCTGGCCCGGCTGCACCTCGACCACCTCGGGCTGGTGGTCGACGAGGTGGCCGGCGACCTGTTCGCCGAGGAGAAGGCGACCGCGCTGCGTGGACACGGCGCCACCCACTACGTGGGTGACCACGTGGCCGACATGGTGGCCGCGCGTGCGGCGGGCGTGCCCGGCATCGCGGTCGCCACCGGCCCGTGTTCGGCGGACGAACTCCGCGCGGCCGGGGCGGAGGTGGTGCTGGATGATCTCACCGGATTCCCGGCGGCGCTGGACGGGATGATCCGGCTAGCCTTGGGGCAGTAGACGTCTCAAGCGAAGCAGGGGTTCTCAGGTGCCGACGGGTCGAGTGAAGTGGTTTGACGCGGCCAAGGGATACGGGTTCGTCACCAGCGACGAGGGTGGCGACGTGTTCCTTCCCAAGACCGCGCTACCGGCGGGTGTCACCGACCTCAAGGGCGGTCAGCGGGTCGACTTCAGCGTGGTGGACAGCCGCCGGGGTGCGCAGGCGATGGGGGTCAAGGTGCTCGACGCCCCGCCGTCGGTGGCGGAGCTGCGCCGCCGGCCGGCGGAGGAGCTGCACGGCCTCGTCGAGGACATGATCAAGGTGCTGGAAGCGAAGGTCCAGCCGGACCTGCGGCGCGGCCGTTTCCCGGATCGCAAGACCGCCCAGAAGATCGCTCAGCTCGTCCACGCGGTCGCCCGCGAGCTGGAGGTCTGAGGCACGAGCCCGGCGTCGGCGGCCCGGCCGAGCAGGGCCTCCACGGCGGCGAACCCGGCGTCCCCCAGGTCGGCGGTGAACTCGTTGACGTAGAGGCCGATGTGCCGGTCCACCACGTCGGGCTCCATCTCCTGCGCGTGCGCCAGCACGTAGTCGCGGCTCGCCGCCGGGTCGGCCCACGCCCGGCGGACCGACTCGCGGATCCATCCGGCGGCGGCCTCGGGATCCACCGCGCCGCGCCGGGCCAGGATGGCGCCGAGGGGGATGGGCAGGCCCGTGTCGGCCTCCCACCACTCGCCCAGGTCGACGAGGGCGGTCAGGCCGTGTCGCGGGTAGGTGAACCGGGCCTCGTGGATGACCAGGCCGGCGTCGTACCGGCCGGCCGCCACGCCCGGCATGATCTCGTGGAACGGCACGACCTCGATCCGCGCCGGGGGCCGGTCCGCCGCCCAGAGCCGGAAGAGCAGGTACGCCGTCGTCCGGTCGCCGGGCACCGCCACCGTGGCGCCGCTGAGGTCGGCCCGATCGGCCCCGTCGGTTCGGTCGGCACGGTCGGTGCGATCGCGATCGGTCAGGTCACGGTCGGTGCGGTCGGTGCGGTCGTTGCGGTCGCCCCGGGTCAGCACCAACGGGCCGCAACCACGGCCGAGCGCGCCGCCGCAGGGCAGCAGGTGGTAGTCGTCCAGCAGCCACGGCAGCGCGGCGTAGCTCACCTTCACCAGGTCGAAGGCCCCCCGCTCGGCGGCGGTGTTGGTCACGTCGACGTCGGCGTACTTCACCTCGACCGGCGGCGCGCCGGGCACGAGGCCATGCACCAGGGCGTGGAAGACGAACGTGTCGTTGGGGCAGGGCGAGATCGCCAGCGAGAGCGCCACGCCCCCACGGTATCTCCGCCCCCTGGTGGTCACCCGCCCGCGGCACCACCCCTGTGACCTACGCCCACTGTTCGACCTACGCCCACGGTTCCGGCCGAGCTACGCCCACGGTTCCCCCGAGCGGCGTGCCTGCGTTCGCGGAGCCCGGGCAGGTGTCAGCCAAACGAATTCCCGCATGCGCTCGGGGCCGGCGGGAGCGCGGCGTGCTGGCGGGCGCGGCGTGCCGGCGGTTCCGGCGCCCCGCCGTGCGCGGCGCACTGGCGGATGCGGTTGCGGCGGTTCCGGTGTGCGGCGGTTCCATCGTGCTGGCGGGTGCGGCGTGCCGGCGGTTCCGGCGCCCCGCCGTGCGCGGCGCACTGGCGAATGCGGTTGCGGCGGTTCCGGCGTGCGGCGGTTCCGGCGTGCGGCGGTTCCGGTGTGTGGCGGTTCCGTCGTGCTGGCAGGTGCGGCGTGCTGGGAATGCGAGTGCGACCGCTATCGAGCTGATGTCGTAAACGACTCACTCACCCACTCACCCACTCACCCACTCACCCACTCACCCACTCACCCACTCACCCACTCACCCACTCACCCACTCACCCACCATCGGCCGCCGATGCCAGCCGCTCTGTTGCCGCCCGCGCCGGCCGCCGCCCTTGCTGTACCAGACCGACCGGCCGCGGTCGTGTGGTCGGCGGCGCGCCTCGGTTCGGTCTCGTCGTCGCGGGGTAACGGTCGTCGCTCTGCCTTGGTTCGGTCTCGTCGTCGCCGGGTAACGGTTGCCGCCCCGCCCTCGTCCGGGTCTGTGGCTGCCGCCCCGCCCTCGTCCGGGTCTGTGGCTGCCGCCCCGCCCTCGTCCGGGTCTGTGGCTGCCGCCCTCGCCCCCCGTTCGAGTCTGTGGCCGCCGCCCCGCCCCCGTCCGGGTCTGTGGTCTTCGGTTCGCCTCGGTCTGGGTCTGTGGTCGCCGGTTCGCCTCGGTCCGGGCTCCTCGTTGGCGGTATAACGGCCGCCGCACCGCCTGGCCCCGTGTTCACCGGTGATGTCGTAAACGATTCAGCTCGACAGCGTCGCGAGGAGGCATGCCCGGCTCAATTCTGGGAGCCGGCCTCCGCCGATCGACGGCCGATCAACGTGAGGCACCGTTGCGGTTGCCGACGTTGCCACGGTTGTCCACAGGTTTGTCCACAGGTTTGGGAGGGCTGTTGAGGAAGCCGCGGCGCCTCGGGAGCATGGTCTGGTGGCAGAGCAGAGAGATGCGGTTGACCTGGGTGCGGCCCTCCGGTCCCTGCGGCGCCGCGCAGACCTGAGCCAGCGGGAACTGGCCGAGTTGTCCGGCGTGCCACAGGCCACTCTCGCCCGGATCGAGTCGGGGCGGGCGATGGATCCGAGGTTCCGCACGGTGGAACGGCTCGTCCGGGCTGCCGGCGGGAAGGTGGCGGTCGGTGCGATCGGTCGAGCCGAAACCGCCGACGGGCCGTCGGCGCCGCCTCTCGACGGGCCGTCGGCAGCGCCACTCGACGGGCCGTCGGCAGTGCCGCCCGACGGCCTGCTGCCGGTGGTGCCGCACGACGGGCTGCGAGATGCGGCCGGGCGGCGTTATCCCGCCCACCTCGACGCGTGGGAGGTCCGGGAGCCGAAGGACTGGCCCGGTGCCTGGTGGGCGAACTGGTACAACCTGCCGCCCTCGTTGTGGCCGCTCCCGCTACCGGCGGCCACGTACGAGCGGAACCGTGCCTACCGGGACAAACGCCGGTGGGCTGCGGAGATCCGGCGCACGGTCCGGCTGCGCCGGGTGACGGGCGGCCTGCCGGCGACGTCGTGGCGCTTCGTTGCCGAACTGCCGGGCGGCGAGCTGGTCGGTGAGCTGCGGGCCTACGAACGCAGCCGGCACCTCATGTACGGCGACGGCCCGAGCGGGGATCGAGAGATCGTCCTCGACGGCGTCCTCGTGGCCGGGAACTACCAGCGGCTCGGCATCGGTCGTCGGCTGGTCGGCCTGCTCACCGATGAGATGGACCGGGCGGGCATCCGGAGCGCCCAGGCGGTTGCCCGGTGCGGTGGCGTCGACCTGCTGCTGGCCTGTGGATACCAACTGGAGGCGAGCCGCCCCTGGTCGCTGCGGCTCGATCGTCGGCCAGCGGTCGCGGACTGACGGTGCGGCTCGACCCTCGGCCAGCGGTCGCGGACTGACGGTGCGGCCGGGCAGGCAGGCGGGACGGGTCAGACCAGGGCCGCCGCGGCGGTGGTCAGGGCGGCGAGCGCCTCGCGCATGCGCCAGGCGTCGCGGTCGCGGGGGCCGATCGGGTTGGAGACGGTACGCAGCTCGGCGAACGGGAGGCCCGCCTGGGCGGCGGCGACGGCCACCCCGTACCCCTCCATGGCCTCGGCGACCGCGTCCGGGTGCCGCCGGCGCAGGGCGTCGGTGCTGGCGGCGGTGCCGGTCACCGTGCTGACGGTCAGCACCGGGCCGACGGTGGCGGTCGGGATCCTGGCCCGCAGCCCGGCGAGCAGGTCCGGGTCGGCGGCGAGCGCGGTGCCGCCGCCGAGCCAGTCCGGCGGCATGCCCAGCTCGTCGACCGGGATGAAGCCGGCCGGCGACTCGGCGCCCAGGTCGGCGGCCACGGACACAGTGCCCAGCACGGTGGCGCCCACCTCCACCCGGCCGGCGAAGCCGCCCGCCACGCCCGCGCTGACCACGCCACGGTACGGCCGACCGGCGGCCTCGGCGAGGACCAGCAGCCGGGCGGTGGTGGCGGCGGCGACGGCCGGCCCGACCCCCACCGGCAGCACCGTCGTCGTCGGGTCCGCGAGGCCGGCCCGGACCGCCTCCGCCTCGGCGGGCACCGCCGTGACCACCAGCAGGCCGGTCACGAGAGCGGCCCCTGCGACTCCCGGCGGGTCTCGTCGTCCGTTGGGCCCGGTCCGCCGACCGCCGACGACGGCCGGTAGATGTGGTAGCCCGGCGGCGCCAGGCCGGGGTCGTCCAGCGGCGAGCCGCCCTGCGCCGGGGCGGGGGAGGTGGGCGCGGCGTCGTACCGGTCTCCGGCATCCGGGTCGCGGACCTCCGCGCCGTCGTCGCCCGGGCCGTCCGGTTCGGTCTCGCCCGTCTCCTCGGCCAGTTCGTCGTCGCCCAGCGGCCGCCCGAGCAGACGCTCCGCGCGCAGCCGGCCGGCCACCACCACGCCCCGCGCGGCGGCCACCGTGCCGACGGCGGCGGCGACGGCGATCCCGATCCGGCCGTCGAAGGGTACGAGCCCCAGCCCGCCCCCGGCGACGAAGGCGAGCATCAGCACCGTCTCGGAGTGCGCGAAGGAACTGGCCCGCAGCCGCTCCGGGATGCGTTCCTGGATCGAGGCGTCCACGGCGAGCTTGGCGATGCCGCTGTTCAACGCGGCGACCAGGCAGAGCAGGGCAACCATGGGCAGCGAGAACTTCAGCGCGGCGAGGATCGCCACGCCGGCCACGATGACCATGCCGCTGGACTGGATCGCGGCCGGCCGGTGGATGCGCAGCCGGGTGCCGACCGCGGTGGCCAGGAAGGTGCCCACGGCGAGCGCCGCGCCGACCAGCCCCAGCGCGCCCTCGTCGCCCAGGTCCCGGCCGAAGACGACGGTGGTGAGGTCGCCCGCCTTGATCGCGAAGGCCAGGAAGAGCAGCAGGAAACCGTAGACCGCGCGCAGGGTCGCGGCGCCGATCAGGGTGGCGATCACGAGCCGGCCCGCCGGCCGCCCACGGCCCAGCGGGCGGTCCCCGGCGCGGCGGCCGAGCGCCCGCAGCGGTCGGGGCACCCGCTCCGGCGGCTCCGAGTCGGCCTTCGGCGGCAGCCGCAGGGAGATCACCATGCCGACCAGGAAGATGACCGATGCCACCCGGAGCGGCCACTGCGGCCCGAACCAGAAGGCGGCCAGACCGATCGGGGCGACGAGCGCGCCCGCCACCGTGCCGTAGACGCTGGCCCGGGCGCCCACCTGGGACAGCCCGAGCCCTTCCGGGAGCAGCCGGGGCACGGCCGCGGAGCGGGCCACCCCGTAGGCCCGGGAGAGCGCCAGCACGCCGAAGGCCGCCGGATAGAGCCCGAAGCCGTGGATGTAGTCGGAGATCAGCCAGGCCAGGAAGGCCCGGCCGAGCATGGTGGCGGCCAGCGCGTACCGCCGGCCGTGCCGGAAGTGGTCGAGCAGCGGCCCGACCACCGGGGCGAGCATGGCGAACGGCACCATGGTCACCAGCAGGTAGAGGGCCACCTTGCTGCGCGCCTCGCCGAGCGGGACGTTGAAGAAGATCGTCCCGGCCAGGCCGATGGCGATCAGCGTGTCCCCGGCGCAGGAGACCGCGTGCAGGTCGAAGAGCCGGACCATGCCGACCTCGCCCCCGGCGCCGCGGGCGCGGGCGCGGCCGGCCCGGCGGGTCATCCAGCGCCCGCTGCTGACCGAACCCCGGAACAGCAGGCGTACGGCCCTGATGGCGGTGCCGACGGTCTGCCCGAGTACGGAACGCCCGGAGCGGGAGAACAGCGGCATGCCCACCATCCTGGCCCATCCGATCGGCGCACGCCGCACCACTGCGCCAGAACGTCATCGGCGGGTGCCTGTCGGTCGGCCGTACGCATGGGGAACAATGGTGGGGTGACCAGGCCCGCCTCCGCCCGCGCCGCTCGTCTCGACCAGGTCTGCGCCGCCGCCGTCGAGGTGGCGCGTGACGCCATCACCGAGGTCGACGCCTCGGACGTCGGCGACCACCTGCAGGCCGTCGCGGAGGGCGACCGGCTCGTCACGCACTACTTCGAGTGTCGGCTCGCCGGCTACCGCGGCTGGCGGTGGGCGGTCACCGTCACCCGGGTGCCCCGCAGCCGGCACGTCACCGTCTGCGAGACGGTGCTGCTGCCGGGCTCGGACGCGCTGCTCGCGCCCGGCTGGCTGCCCTGGCAGGAGCGGCTCAAGCCGGGCGACCTCGGCCCCGGTGACCTGCTGCCCACCCCGCCGGACGACGAGCGGCTCCAGCCCGGCTACGTGCTCTCCGACGACCCGGCGGTCGAGGAGACCGCCTGGGAGCTCGGGCTCGGCCGGGCCCGGGTGCTCTCCCGGGAGGGGCGCAGCGACGCCGCCCAGCGCTGGTACGACGGCGACCACGGCCCGTCCGCGGCGATCTCGGTCGCCGCCCCCGCCGCCGCGCGCTGCGGGACCTGCGGCTTCTACCTGCCGCTCGCCGGTGCCCTGCGGCAGTCCTTCGGCGCCTGCGGCAACTTCTACGCCCCCGACGACGGCCGGGTGGTCAGCGCCGACCACGGCTGCGGCGCCCACTCGGAGGCACTGATCGAGGCCGCGGACACCACGGTCGACGAGATGCCGACGGTCTACGACGACAGCGCGGTGGAGCCCGTGTCGGTCAGCCGCGCGCCCGGCTCGGTGGAGGCCGCGGAGCCGGCGGAGCCGTACGGCCACCCCTGACGGACAACCGGGGCGTCGGATCGACGTCGGCGCAGGTCAGCGGCCGGCGCGGCGGCGGCGCCGGTTGGCGTCGTGCCGCATCATCACGGCGAGACCGGGGAAACCCCACAGGAAACCGGCCAGGCAGATCCACAGCCAGTCCTGGTGACCGTGCTCGGCCAGCCAGCCGCGGAAGAAGATCAGCAGCACCAGCCCGGCGAGTGCCCAGCCCGCCATCCCGGCGAGGGCGAACGGCACCATCGGCGGGTCGAGCGGCTCGGGTCGCGGCGGCTGCTCCTTCGGCACGCGGCAAGCGTACGCGATCAACTTTCCCTGCTGGCCGGTGATCTGCGACGATGCGCGCGACAACGGAAGATCACCTGCGAGGACCTGATGGCAGTAGCGCCGCCCGACAACGGCACACCACCCGACCCCGCTCATCCGCGTAACGGTTTCGACCGCTTCTTCGAGATCTCCGCCCGTGGCTCGACGATGAGCCGCGAGGTACGCGGTGGCCTGGCGACCTTCTTCACGATGGCGTACATCGTGGTGCTCAACCCGCTCATCCTCGGTGGTGCCGTCGACGGCGACGGCAAGTCACTGCCCATTCCCGCCCTCGCCGCGGCCACCGCCCTGGTCGCCGGCCTGATGACGATCCTGATGGCCGTGGTCGGCCGGTTCCCGCTGGCCCTCGCCGCCGGCCTCGGCGTCAACGCGCTGGTCGCGTACGAGATCGCCCCGGAGATGACCTGGGCGGACGCGATGGGCCTCGTGGTGATCGAGGGTCTGATCATCGCGGTGCTGGTGCTGACCGGCCTGCGGACGGCCGTGTTCCGCTCGGTGCCGACGCAGATGAAGACGGCGATCGGCGTCGGCATCGGCCTCTTCCTGACCATCATCGGCCTCGTCGACGCGGGTTTCGTGCGCCGGGTTCCGGACGTGCAGAACACGACCGTGCCGGTCAGCCTGGGCATCGGCGGCAAGCTGGCCAGCTGGCCGCTGCTGGTCTTCGTGGTGGGCCTGCTGCTGACCATCGTGCTGCTGGTGCGCCGGGTCAGGGGCGCGATCCTGATCGGCATCCTCGCCTCCACCGTGCTGGCGGTCGTCGTCGAGGCGGTGGCGAACATCGGGCCGTCCTTCGTCGACGGCAAGCCGAACCCGAAGGGCTGGGCGCTGAACGTCCCCGAGTTCCCGAAGACCTGGGTGGACGTGCCGGACCTGTCGCTGCTCGGCAACTTCAACGTGTTCGACTCCTGGGGCCGGGCCGGCTGGGTCGTCGCGCTGATGTTCGTCTTCACCCTGCTGATCACCGACTTCTTCGACACCATGGGCACGATGGTCGCGGTCGGCCAGGAGGGGGCGATGCTCGACGAGCGGGGCACCCCGCCGCGGGCACGCGAGATCCTGCTGGTCGACTCGATCGCGGCGGCGGCCGGCGGCGCGGCGAGCACCTCCAGCAACACGTCGTACATCGAGAGCGCCGCCGGTGTGGCGGAGGGCGCCCGGACCGGCGTGGCCAACCTGGTCACCGGCGGCATGTTCCTGCTGGCGATGTTCCTGGCGCCGCTGGTCGTGGTGGTGCCGTTTGAGGCGGCCTCCACCGCGCTGGTGGTGGTCGGCTTCCTGATGATGACCGCAGTGCGGACGATCGACTGGTCCGACTACGAGATCGCCATCCCGGCGTTCCTCACGATCGTGCTGATGCCCTTCACGTACTCGATCTCCAACGGCATCGGCGCCGGCCTGATCACGTACGTGGTGGTGAAACTCGCCAAGGGCAAGGCCCGGGAGGTCCACCCGCTGCTGTACGGGGTGGCCGTCCTCTTCGTGCTGTACTTCCTGCGCGGGCCGATCGAGTCCGTGGTGCTCTGATACACCCTGCGCTCCGGGCCGGTGACCGAATCGGATACCCGGCCCGGAGCAGGGCAAACTTCTCGTGAGCATGGTCATATCGCATCTCATTAGCCAGGCTCATTAGTTAGGCTAACTATCGTGACGGAGCGGACGGTGACGGCGAAACGCGTGCCACCGGCGCAGCTGGCGCCCCAGCTGCGTGATGCGATCACCCGGCTCAACCGACGGGTCCGCCAGGCCCGGCCGGTCGGCGACCTGACGGTCACCCAGCTCTCCGCGCTCACCAGCCTCCGGCTGGCGGGCGCGCTGACGCCCCGGGAACTGGCCGACGTCGAACGGGTGCAGCCGCCGACGATGACCAAGATCGTCGCGAAGTTGGAGGAGCGCGGCCTCGTGCAGCGCACCCCCCACCCGACCGACGGCCGGCAGGTCATCCTCGCGGCGACAGAGGGGGGACGGGCGGTGCTCGAGCAGTTCGAGCGCGCCCGCGACGAGTGGCTGGCCCACCGGCTGGCCGAGCTCACCGAAGCAGAACGGGACACCCTGCGGCAGGCCGCGGAGATCCTTCAGCAGCTCGCCCGCGCCTGACCCGCGCGCCTCGCACCACCGCGCCGTCCGCCGTCGATGACGCGTACGACCGCGAGGAGGCGCACCAAGAGTGCAGGCGAAGCTGAGCACGATGTTCCAGTCCCTACAGGTCCGCAACTACCGGCTCTTCGCATCCGGGCAACTGATCAAGTTGATCGGTGTCTGGATGATGTTCATCGCCCAGGACTGGCTCGTCCTCGAGCTCTCCGACAACTCCGCCACCGCGCTGGGCGTGGTCACGGCTCTCCAGTTCACCCCGGTGCTGCTGCTCACCCTGCTCTCCGGGCGGCTCGCCGACCGCTACGACAAGCGGATGCTGCTCTTCGTCGCCAACGCGTTCTGGACCGTGCTGGCGCTCGGCATGAGCCTGCTGGTGATCACCGGCCTCGTGCAGCTCTGGCACGTCTTCGCGTTCGCGGCCCTGCTCGGCGTCGCGAACGCCGTGGAGACCCCGGTCCGGCAGGCGTTCGTGTCGGAGCTGGTCGGCACGTCGCTGCTGCCGAACGCGCTCTCGCTGAACGCGGCGGTGTTCAACTCCGCGCGGATCGTCGGGCCGGCCGTCGCCGGTCTGGCCATCGCCGCCTTCGACGTGGGGCCGGTCTTCCTGTTCACCGCGCTCAGCTCGGTCGCCCCGCTGGTCAACGTGGTCCGGATGCGCCCGGCCGAGCTGTACCGGGAGGCGCTGCTGCCGCGCGACGAGCGGGCGTCGGCCAAGGTGGTCGACGGGCTGCGCTACGTCTGGCGCCGCCCCGACCTGCTGCTGCCGATGGCGGTGATGTCGGTGATCGGCATGTCGCTGTTCAACTTCCAGCTCACCCTGGCCGCGCTCGCCAAGACCGTCTTCCAGACCGGGGCGGCCTCGTTCGGGCTGTTCAGCACCGCGCTGGCGGTCGGCGCGCTCGTGGGGGCACTGGCCGGCACGGGGCGGCGCAGCCGCCCCTCGGTGTGGCTGGTGCTCGGCGCCGCGGTCGGCTGCGCCAGCTTCGGCACCCTGGTCGGGCTCGCCCCCGCGTACTGGATGGTGGTGGCGCTCCTGCTGCCCACCGGGTTCTTCATGGTGTTCTTCGCCCAGGCCGCCAACCAGCGCGTGCAGCTCGGCACGGACGCCGCGTTCCGGGGCCGCGTGATGGCCCTGTGGGTGCTGGTCTTCCTCGGCACCAACCCGGTCGGCGCGCCGGTGATCGGCTGGGTCGCGGAGACCTACGGCGCCGGCGCCAGCATCTGGATCGGCGGGCTGATCTCGCTGGCCACCGCCCTGATCGCGCTCACCTGGCAGCTGCGCCGCTCCGGCGCCCGGCTGCGCTTCCGCGTCCTGCCGATGCCCCGCTTCTACGTCACCTCCACCGACTGCTAGGCCGTGACCGCCGCCCGGATGGGACGAAGCGTCCCATCCGGCGGATGGCGTGGATGCGGCCAATCCGGTGGCGGTCCGCCGGCATGGGGCTTAGCGTCGATGCGTGGAGGTCGGACGCGGGGTGCTGCTGGTCCTGGCCTTCGTCGGCGTGGCCAGTCTGCCGGCGCTGATCGCGCTGATCTTCTGCGCCGACGAGATCATCGACCGGGTCGCCTGCGGTTACGCCGAGTGGCGCGACCGCCGGCGGGAACGGCGCACCATCGCGCGGCTGGACCGGGCCGTCGAGGCCGACGCCCTGACCCGCGACATCGACCTCACCGACTTCGACCGGCCGGACCGGCGCCCGCTGGAACAACTCGCCGCCGACCTGCGCCGCCTGCGCGGCCAGGGGGCCGTCGCCCACGGCCGGCAGGCGGTCTGGCACGGCACGGTGCTCCAGGCGTACGACGACCGGCTCCGGCTGGCCTGCCGGGCGCTCGGGATCACCGAACACCTGACCGAGCTGGCGGGCGTCGACCTTGAGCTGGAACGGGTCCGGGTGGAGGGCCTCCTGCACGCCGCCGGCCTGACCCTGCCCGCCGCCCGGGCAAGCGACCGGCAGCGCCACCACTGAGCGGCGGACCGGCTTGAGGCTCTTCGTCGCGGTCTACCCGCCGCCCGAGGCGGTCGCGCACCTCGGCGCGCAGGTCGCCCGGTTGCGCATCGGAGCGGCGGCCGCCGCCGGGATCAACGTCCGGCTCGCCGACCCGGCCACCGCGCACGTCACCCTCGCCTTCCTCGGCGACGTCGAAGCGGGCCGGCTGGTCGAGGTGGAGAGCGCCCTCGGGCTCGCCGCCGAGTGGTCCCGGGACGGCCCGGCCGCCGCGCCCCGGCTCCGGCTCGCCGGCGGTGGGCGCTTCGGGCGGGGCCGCTTCACGGTGCTCTGGGTCGACCTGCGGGGCGAGGTGGAGCAGATCCAGGTGCTCGCCCGGCTGATCCGCTCCCGGCTGCGGCACGCCCGCCTGCCGCACGACGACAAGCCGTTCCGCCCGCACCTGACCGTCGCCCGTCCCGGCGACCGCGTCCCCCCGGTCGACGTCACGGCCGACGTGGCGACCCTGGACGACTACGAGGGCCCCGAGTGGCCGGCCGCCGAGATGGTGCTGGTGCGCAGCCACCCCGGCCCCCGCCCCACCTACGACCGCCTGGCCGCCTGGCCGTTGTGACCGTTTGCGCCCCGAGCCGTGCCGGGAGCGCCGCCGCCCGGGCGGCCGAGGCTGCCTGGTCCGGGCGCCGGCAGCCAGGCTCCGGACCTTCGGACGGGGGCCCGGCGCCTGGCTGGCCGTTGGCTACCAGGCCCACGCCTCCGGGCCGGGGCCGCCGTTGCCGATCGGCGGGAAGAGCTCGTCCAGCCGGCGCAGAGCGTCCTCGTCGAGGCTGACGTCGAGCGCGCCCAGGGAGCGGTCGAGCTGGTCGGTGGTGCGCGGCCCGATGATCGGGGCGGTCACCCCCGGCCGGGACAGCAGCCAGCCGAGCGCCACGTCCGCGGGGTCGTGCCCCAGCTCGGCGCAGAGCTTCTCGTACGCCTCGATGGTCGGCCGGTGCTCGGCCAGCGCGTCGGCGGAGCGGCCGCTGGCACCGCGCGCGGCCCCGCCCTCGGCCATCTTCCGCAGCACCCCGGCGAGCAGCCCGCCGTGTAGCGGCGACCACGGGATGATGCCCAGCCCGTGGTGCTGCGCGGCCGGCACGACCTCCAGCTCGACGTGCCGGGTGAGCAGGTTGTAGATGCACTGCTCGGAGACGAGGCCGAGGAAGTGGCGCTTCGCCGCCGCCTCCTGGGCCACCGAGATGTGCCAACCGGCGAAGTTGGACGACCCGACGTAGAGCACCTTGCCCTGGGCGACCAGGGTCTCCATGGCCTGCCAGATCTCCTCCCACGGCGTGCTCCGGGAGACGTGGTGCATCTGGTAGAGGTCGATGGTGTCGGTCTGCAACCGGCGCAGCGAGTCCTCGCAGGCCCGGATGATGTGCCGGGCGGAGAGGCCCTGCTCGTTGGGCCACTCGCCCATCTTGCCGTAGACCTTGGTGGCCAGCACGACCTTCTCCCGCCGGCCGCCGCCCCGGGCGAACCAGCGGCCGATGATCTGCTCGGTGATCCCCTCGCCGGTCTGCCAGCCGTAGACGTTGGCGGTGTCGAAGAAGTTGATGCCGTGTTCGAGGGCCCGATCCATGATCGCGAAGCTGTCCGGCTCGGTCGTCTGCGGCCCGAAGTTCATGGTGCCGAGGCAGAGGCGACTGACCGACAGGCCGGTGCGGCCCAGGTTCGTGTACTCCATACGGCAACCCTGCCACGGTGGCACTTCGAGTGCCTCGCGTCGACTCCGGCGCAGGCGGCCGCCGGAGTCGACGCGTCAGGAGGACTCGCGGGCCGCCGGCCCGCTGCCGAACAGCACGTCGTCCCAGCTCGGCAGGCGCTTGCGGGGCTTGCCCCCGGCGTCGGCAGACTCGGCGGCCGACGCCGCCGGGGCGCCCGTGCGGCGGGGCCGCAGCACCGCCAGGGACGGCACGGCCGGCACCTCCTTGGGCGCGTCCGAGTCGTCGTCGAACGCGGAACCCTGTCCGCCGCCGAGCAGCGCCGCCGCCCCGCCGGCGACCGGCCGCTGCCGTGGCGCGTCCTGCCCGGCCAGGGCGGCCGGGGAGCGCGGGTCGAGCCCGCGGCCCGAGGTCGAGCCGAGCGGACGGTCGAGGGAGGCGAGCAGGGCGTCCCGCCCGGCCCGGATGGGATCGCGGCCGGGACGGCTGTGCTCGGCCGGCGCCGGCAGGCCGTGCCCGCCCCGGCTCGGCTCGCCGCGCGACGGGCCGGGCAGCGCGTGACCGCCCCGCTCCGGGGCCGGCTCCTGGCCGAGGATCGGGGTGGGCCGCTCGGCGCACAGGTACTGCGCCATGTCGTCGTGCGGGGTGACCGCCTGCCGGGTCTTGTCGAGGTCCCACACCGCCTGGGCGGTCGCCTTGCCCGACGGCCAGGTGGCCACGATCCGCCAGGTGCCGTCGTCGCGGCGCCACGCGTCCCAGGAGATCTTCTCGGTGTCGATCCCGTGCTGGGCCAGCCGGCCGTTGACGACCTCGGCGAGCGGGGTGGGCTTCTCGGCGCCCTTGAGCCGGGTGCGCCGGGCGTGCTGGGCCAGCATGGCCCGCTCCTGGAGCACCGGGCCGGCGTAGCGCAGCACCCGGTCGACGGGCACGCCGGCGATCCGGGCGACGTCCTCGGCGGACTCGCCGGAGCGGATCTTCGCCTGGATGTCCCGCGGGGACAGGGAGGGCACCGGATCGGCCGCGGCGGCCGGGGCCACCGCGAGCGGCGGGGCGCCGGGCTCGGCGTGCAGCGCACCGGCGACACGCTCGTCGATGGGCAGGGCGAGCAGTCGCCCGACCTCGTCGGCGAGCACCAGGGCCTGGCCGTCCTCGGAGAGGGCGACGAAGCGTACTGGGCGCATAGCGTTGCCTCCGTCCCGCTTCGCTGGCCGTCACGCCACGAGCCGGCCACCCGGGCGTCTCGCACCACCGTACGCGTATCTGCCCCGAGGTGGGGGATGCGACACCCGCATGTCGCGACTGAGCTGCGGCGATGATCACGTTCGGTGGCCGCCGACGCGTCCGGCGGCCACCGAACGTGACGACGGCCTAGAGCCGCTCCACCACGTAGTCGATGGACGCGGTCAGCGCCTCGACGTCGGCCGGCTCGACGGCCGGGAAGAGCGCGACCCGGAGCTGGTTGCGGCCCAGCTTCCGGTACGGCTCGGTGTCCACGATGCCGTTGGCGCGCAGCGCCTTCGCGATCGCGGTGGCGTCGACGGAGTCGGCGAAGTCGATGGTGGCGACCACGTTGGACCGTAGCGCCGGGTCGGTGACGAACGGCGTCGCCACCTCGGAGCGCTCCGCCCAGCCGTAGACGATCGCGGCGCTCTCGGCCGTGCGCTTGGCCGCCCACGCCAGCCCGCCCTGGGAGTTCATCCAGTCGGTCTGCTCGGCGGCCAGGAAGATGGTGGCCAGCGCCGGGGTGTTGTAGGTCTGCTCCAGCCGCGAGTTGTCGATCGCGGTGACCAGGTCGAGGAAGGCCGGGATGTAACGGCCCGACGCCTTGATCTCACCGGCGCGCGCGAGCGCGGCGGGGGACATCAGGGCCAGCCAGAGGCCGCCGTCGGAGCCGAAGCACTTCTGCGGGGCGAAGTAGTAGACGTCGGTCTCGCCGACGTTCACGTCGAGCCCGCCGGCGCCGGAGGTGGCGTCGACCAGCAGCAGCGAGCCGGGGTCGGCGCCGGCCACCCGGCTGATCGGCACCGCGACGCCGGTCGAGGTCTCGTTGTGCGGGGTGGCGTAGACGTCCACCCCCGCCTCGGCGACCAGCGTGGGGGCGCTGCCGGCCGCCGACTTGCGGATGGTCGGTTCGCCCAGGAACGGGGCGTCCTTGACGGACTTGGCGAACTTCGCGCCGAACTCGCCGAAGCTGGCGAACTGCGCCCGGTCCCGGACCAGGCCGAAGGTCGCGACCTCCCAGAACGCGGTGGTGCCGCCGTTGCCGAGCACCACCTCGTAGCCCTCGGGCAGGGAGAAGAACTCGGCGATGCCGCGGCGCAGCCGGGCGACCTGGTCGCGGACGGTCTTCTGCCGGTGCGAGGTGCCCAGGTAGCTGGTCGCGACGTCGGTGAGGGCGGAGACCGCCGCCGGACGGACCTTGGACGGCCCGCAGCCGAACCTCCCGTCGGCGGGCTTGAGGTCGTCGGGAATCCGGATGGTCGGTGCGTCAGCCACGGTTGTCGAGATCCTTCCGCAAGGGCGAGGGCGGGCCCGGTCTTGAAACGGGCGCGGATCGACGGCGGACGCGCGCGGGCGCGCGGGGCGGCCGGGATCCGGGCCCGGTCCGGCGACACTGCCGGCCTTCATCCTCCCACCCGGGCCGGCCGGTCCGGCCGCTGGTCCCACTCCCGGGGCGTGAGGCGTGCGCCACAGACACGCGCGAGGGCCCCGTCCGCGCGGACGGGGCCCCGGAGGTACGCGGTCAGACGCCGTGCGGGATGGCGTCCCAGCCCTCGACGTCGCTGGGCTTGCGGCTGCCCGGGCCGACGTAGCGGGCCGACGGGCGGACCAGCCGCTGGAGCTTCTTCTGCTCCAGGATGTGCGCGCTCCAGCCGCCCATCCGGGCGCAGGTGAACATCGAGGTGAACATGTGCGCCGGCACCTCGGCGAAGTCGAGCACCACGGCCGACCAGAACTCGACGTTGGTGGCGAGCACCCGGTCCGGGCGGCGGGCCTGGAGCTCGGCCAGGGCGGCCTTCTCCAGCGCCTCGGCGATCTCGAAGCGCGGCGCGCCCAGCTCCTTGGCGGTGCGGCGGAGCACCCGGGCGCGCGGGTCCTCGGCCCGGTAGACCCGGTGGCCGAAGCCCATCAGCCGCTCACCCCGGTCGAGGACGCCCTTGACGTAGCCCTCGGCGTCGCCGCTGCGCTCGACGGCCTCCAGCATGCTGAGCACCCGGGAGGGCGCGCCGCCGTGCAGCGGGCCGGAGAGGGCGCCGATGCCGGAGGAGATGCAGGCCGCGGCGTCCGCGCCGGTGGAGGCGACGATCCGGGCGGTGAAGGTGGAGGCGTTCAGGCCGTGCTCGGCGGCGGAGATGAAGTAGGCGTCGACGGCCTTGACGTGCCGTGGGTCGGGCTCGCCGCGCCAGCGCTTCATGAACCGCTCGACGATGGTGGAGGCCTTGTCGATCTCCTTCTGCGGCACCGCCGGCAGGCCGAGGCCGCGCGCGGACTGGGCGACGAAGGAGAGCGCCGTGACCGACACCCGGGCGAGGTCCTCGCGGGCCTGCTCGTCGGAGATGTCGAGGAGCTGGTTGAGGCCCCAGTACGGGGCGAGCATCGCGACCGCGGACTGCACGTCCACCCGGATGTCGCCGGAGTGCACCGGCACCGGGAACGGCTCCGCCGGCGGCAGGCCGGGGCCGAACCGCCCGTCGACCAGCAGCGCCCACACGTTGCCGAAGGAGACCTGGCCGATGAGATCCTCGATGTCGACCCCGCGATAGCGCAGTGCGCCGCCTTCGCGGTCGGGTTCGGCGATCTCGGTCTCGAAGGCTACGACGCCCTCCAGCCCGGGTTTGAAATCGGCCATAGTCGCTCTCCTGGATCTGCTCGGTGCGCCCGGTCGGGCCCTCATCCGGCCAACCGGCCGAGCGCCTCAGGCGACCCTCAGGGATGTGTTCGTGACATCTTGCCTGGTGGGTAACCAGATCCGCGACCCGCTGCGACTGTGCTGCGCGTGACATCCCCCGTCCGGGGCGGCCCGGAGGCGTCGGCGACACTTGGCGGTACGGGCTGGCCTGCTCGGAGGGCGCGGGCCGGGTCGACGGGGAGGGGAGAGAACGTGACGGGCGACACACTGCCGCCGGCGGCGATGCGTAACGAGTACGCCGCGGACCTGGGCCTTTCCGAGGCGGACCTGGCCGCCGACTGGCACACCCAGTTCGACCGCTGGTTCGCCGACGCGGTCGCCGCCGGGCTGCCCGAGCCGAACGCGATGGTGGTCGGCACCGCCGACGCGGCGGGCCGGCCGAGCGCGCGGACCGTGCTGCTCAAGGGGTACGACCCGGAGGGCTTCGTCTTCTTCACCAACTACGACTCCCGCAAGGGCGCCGAGGCGGCCGCCAACCCGCACGCGAGCCTGGTCTTCCCCTGGTTCGCGATGCAGCGCCAGGTGGTGGTCGCCGGCCGGGTGGAGCGGGTCGACCGGGCGGAGACCGAGGCGTACTTCGCCAGCCGGCCGCGCGGCTCCCAGCTCGGCGCCTGGGCCAGCACCCAGTCCCGGGTGGTGCCGGACCGGACGGCGCTGGACGAGGCGTACCGGGCGGCGGCCGAGCGGTTCGCCGACGTCGAGCCGATCCCCGCGCCGCCGCACTGGGGCGGGCTGCGGGTGCGGCCGGAGTCGGTGGAGTTCTGGCAGGGCCGGGCCAGTCGGCTGCACGACCGGCTGCGGTTCCGGCTCACCGGGCCCGGGGAGTGGGCCGTCGAGCGGCTCGCCCCGTGACCCAGCTCAAGGAGCCCGGCGCGCGCGGGGTGCGCCGGTTCGCGATCGACCTGCGCCCGCTGGCGGTGCCGGCGTACCGGCGGATGTGGCTCGGCAACGGCATCGCGATGTTCGGCATCCAGCTCACCGCCGTCGCCGTGCCCGTCGAGATGTACGAGATCAGCGGAAGCTCGCTCTGGGTCGGCCTCATCGGCATCGCGGCGTTCGTGCCGCTGCTGGTCTTCGGGCTCTGGGGCGGCGCGCTGGCCGACGCGCACGACCGGCGCAAGGTGCTGCTGGCGATGGCGGCGGTGCTCTGGGCCGCCACGCTCGGCCTGGTGGTGCAGGCGGTGCTCGGCGTCGGCAGCCCGCTGCTGCTGCTCGCCCTGGTGGCGGTGCAGTCGGTCGCCTTCGCGATCAGCTCGCCCACCCGCAACGCGATCCTGCCCCGGCTGGTGCCGGCGGACCTGCTGCCGGCGGCGACCACGCTGAACTTCACCACCTACACCGCCGCCTCGGTGCTCGGCCCCCTGGTCGCCGGCCTGGTCTTCGCCTGGTGGGGCACCGACCTCGGCCTGCCGATCGCGTACGCGGCCGACGCGGTGCTCTTCACCTTCGCGGTGTGGGCGACGGCGAAGCTGCCGGCGATGCCGCCGGAGCCGGACCCGGAGTCGGCCGGTACCCCCCGGCGGGCCGGTCTGGCCAGCATCGTCGACGGGCTGCGCTACCTGGCCACCACGCCGGTGCTGCTGCTCTCCTTCGTCATCGACCTGATCGCGATGGTGCTGGCCATGCCCCGGGCGCTCTTTCCGGAGATCGCCGACGAGCGGTTCGGCGGCGGCGCGGCGGTCGGCTGGCTCTACAGCGCGATCGCCCTCGGCGCGATGCTCGGCGGGCTCACCTCCGGCTGGATCGGCCGGCTCCGCCGGCAGGGGCTCGCGCTGGTGGCGGCGGTGGTCGCCTGGGGGCTGGCGGTGGCGGCGGCCGGGCTGGCCGGCCGGCTCTGGCTGATGGTGCTGCTGCTGGCGGTGGCCGGCGCGGCCGACCTGGTCAGCGCGGTGCTGCGGCAGTCGATGCTGCTGGTCTACGCGCCGGACCGGATGCGCGGGCGGCTCATGGGCGTCAACACGGTGGTCATCGCCGGCGGTCCGCGCCTGGGCGACCTGCGGGCCGGTGCGGTGGCGGCGGGTTTCGGCGGCGGCGTCGCCTGGGTCAGCGGCGGGCTGATCTCCGCGGCGCTCGCGGTGCTGCTGGTGGTGGCCTTCCCGGCCCTGCTGCGCTACCGGGCGGCGACCACGGCTACCGACCGGGACTGACGGCCGTCCACCCCGGGTCACGCCCGGCCCGGCCGTCCGGGCCGCAGCCCCTTCGGCGGTGGTGAACCGGGACCGATCACGAACCCCGGCGTCGATCCTGCGGATTTCGTGCGGGGATCATGCGCCGGACCATCGATCGTGGTCAGTAACGCCGTCAACTCCTGGAGGTTAGGCATGAAGCACATCCGTCACGCAGCCGTCCGCGTCCTGGGTCGGGTCCGCATGGGGGGCATGTACACCTACTGGAACATCTTCAACTGACCTGTTGAGGGCCGACGAGTGACGACGCATGCACCTGGTCCGGAGCGGCCGCCGGGGCCGCGAGGGCACTGGTTGTTCGGCAACACCGAGGAGTACGACCGGGACAGGAACGGCTTCCTGGAACGGTGTCACCGCGAATACGGGGACGTCTTCTCCTACGATGCCCGCACCATCGTGGTGTCCTCGCCGGATCAGGTGCATGCGTTGCTCGCCCGGACCAACAAGGACTTCCTGGCGGAGAACTCGCCGCTCGCGGGGCCTGTGGACACCGAGCGGATGGCGGCCGACGCCGAGCTGTGGACGTCGACCCGTCGCGTGGGCTGGCAGGGCCTGCACCGGCGGGTCGCGCGGGCGCACGCGGAGCGGTTGCGCGAGATCTTCCGCGAGACCGTCGGTGACGGGGAGACGGACGTGCTCGCCACGATGGCCGCCTTCTTCGGCCGGGCGACCGCCGACTTCTGCCTGAGTGTCGACGCGGAGGGCGTGCCGGAGGCGCTGGCCGAGAACGTGGCGGCCATCGACCCTCTCTCGCGTAGCTCGTTGCAGCTGCCGCCGTGGTGGCCGTCGCGTCGGGTACGGCGCTTCACCAGATCCCGGGAGCGGCTCCTGGCGCTGATGACCGAGGTCGTGCGCCGCCGTCGCCTGGCCGGGGACCCGTCGGCCCAGGACCTCCTCGGCCTGCTCCTCGCCTCGGCGGACCGGGGGTTGTCCGACCTGCAGATCGAGCGGTTCCTGCGCGGGATCATGCTCGCCGCGCTGGGCGTCCCGGCCACCGCCCTCACCTGGATCGTGTACGAGCTCGGCAGGCGACCGGACGTGCGGGCCCGGCTGGCGGCCGAGTCGGCCTCAGCCGGCGATGTCCCGGAGTTGGAGGAACTGCCGTACACCGAGGCGTTCGTCAAGGAGGTGCTCAGGCTGTGGCCACCGACCTGGTTGATCGGCAGGACCGTACGGCGGGAGACGGAACTCGGCGGGTGGCGTCTCCGCCCCGGTGACCAGGTGCTGTTCAGTCTGTACCGGCTGCATCGGGATTCCCGCTGGTGGTCCGACCCCGACCGGCTGGTGCCGGAACGGTGGCTGGACCCGCATGTCGCGCCCGCCCGGCACACGTACCTGCCGTTCGGCGCGGGACCGCGGGTGTGCGTGGGGACGCAACTCGGCATGATGCAGTTGACGTTGGCGACGTCCTGGCTGGTCGGCGACATGGAGATCACCGGGCCGCAGGAGGCGACGCCCGACTTCAGTGGTCTGCTGGTCCCCCGTGACCTGCGGGTCGGGCTGCGGAGGAAGGTCGTACCGCGAGGCGTCTGATCTTCTCCCGCACGTTGCGGGCCTCGACGGTGCGGCGTTGCTCGCGGTAGGAGTCGAGCGCCTGCTGCCAGGCGCGACGGGCGGCGGTGAGCCGGCCCGACCCCTGATGGACGTCGCCGATGCGGACCAGCGTGTCGGCGGCCTGGTAGGCGTTGCCGAGGCTCTCGCGTAGCTCGAGGCACCGGCCGTAGTAGCCGAGCGCCTCGTCGTGTCGCCGGGCGCGGTGGGCGATGTAGCCGAGGCTGTCGAGGGTGGCGGACTCGCCGTTGCGGTCCTCGTACCGCTGGAAGAGCCGCAGCGCCTGCTCGCAGTACGCCTGCGCCGTCGAGTAGTGGCCGAGTTTGGCGTGGCACCAGCCGGCGGCGCTGAGCGCGTTGGCCTCCCAGCGGGGGTCCTGGAGTTCCCGCTGCAGGCGCAGGGCGTTCTCCACGTGCGGGAGTGCGCTCGCGGGCTCGCCTCGCTCCAGCCAGGCGAACCCGAGGGTGTGGCTGGTGTGCGCCTGTCCCGCGAGGTCCTCGTCCTGCTCGAACAGGTTCAGCGCGAGCAGCAGGTGCGCCAGGCCGTCCTCGGCGCGGGATGCCTGCGCGTAGGCGTACCCCAGGTACCAGTGGGCGAAGGCCCGGGTGTTCCGGTGACCCAGTCGGTCGGCCGCGCTCAGGGCCCGCTGCCAGGACTCGATGCGCTGCTCGTGCTGGCACCGCTTGTGGTACGTGTCCATCGCCCAGGCCAGTCGCCAGACGGCCTCGTCCATGCCCAGCTTCACGGCCAGCTGCTGCACGGCGATGAGGCTGAGCTGCTCGTCCTCGAACCAGGCCCAGGCCGATGCGGCGTCCTCGAACTCGTCCCGCGCCCGCTCGGGAAAGATTCGCGTGGCGAGCGGACGGCCGGGGTCCAGCACCCGGTCGGCGACGGACGCGGTGTACACGTACGAGTCGATCAGGCGGGTGAGCGCCTCCGCCCGTTCGTGATCAGGCCGATCGGACTGCGCGCGTTCGGCGGCGTAGAGGCGGACCAGGTCGTGCATGCGGTACCGACCGGGACGCCGCTGATGGATCAGGTTGGCGGCTTCGAGATGGTCCAGCAACACCCTGGTACGGGGGGTGGGCAGGCCGGCGAGCGCGGCGGCCGACCGCAGGCTGATGTCGGGCCAGGGCGTCAGTCCCAGAAGCGTGATCAGCCGGGCGGTGGCGGCGTCGAGGGCCTCGTACGAGGCGGTGAACGTGGCCCGGAGGTCGGTGTTCAGGTCGCCGGTCTGCAGGGCGTCGAGACGGGTGGAGGGGTTGCTCAGCTCCTTGGCGAGGACCGACAGGGGGAAGCCGGGATGCATGGCGGCGCGTGCGGCGAGCACGCCGATCGCCAGGGGCAGGCCGCCGGTGTGCTCCACGAGGATGGCCACGCTGTCCGGATCCTCCGCGGCCCTCGAGCCGTCCAGCTGGCGGCGGAGCAGGCGGTGGGCCTCGGCGCGCGTGAGGGCGTCCAGCCCGATCAGGTTGGCGCCACGGGTGGCGTTCAGACCGGGTAGACGGTTGCGGCTGGTGATCACCACCGTGCAGCTGGGGCTGCCGGGGAGCAGCGGCTCGACCTGTGCCACGTCACGGGCGTTGTCAAGGACGACGAGCAGGCGGCGGCCGGCGACCAGCGACCGGTAGAGACCGGACTGGGCCACCTCCCCGACCGGCATGGCCGCGGCCGGGACACCGAGGGAACCGAGGAAGTGGCGCAGCGCCACATGAGACGGCAGGGGGCCGCTGGTCGGGTCGAACCCGTGGAGGTCGACATAGAGTTGGCCGTCGGGAAACAGCTCGAGGTTGTCGTGCGCCCAGCGCACGGCCAGCGAGGTCTTCCCCATTCCCCCGGTGCCGCTGATCGCGGCGATCGCCACGCTGTTGGTGGTGCTGTCGCCGACAAGGCGATCCAGCTCGGCGCGTTCGCGTTCGCGGCCGATGAAGTGCGGCGGCGGAGCCGGCAACTGCCGGGGGACCGGCATCGGGGCCACCGGCCTGCGGGGCGCGTGACGCGGCTGGCTCCGCGGCGGTTCCGGGGGCGTGTCTGTGGGTGCCGGCGCGGTGTCCGCCGGGTCGGGCGTGGTGCTGGCGGGTGCGAGTGTGCTGTCCGAGGTGAGGATGCGCTGGTGCAGCCGCTGCAGCTCGCTTGCGGGCTCCAACCCCAGCTCTGCGCTGACTCGATCCCGGAGCCTCCGGTAGACCGCCAGGGCGTCGACACGCCTGCCGCTTCGGTGCAGGGCCGTCATGAGCTGACCATGTGCCGGCTCGCGTAGCGGATGGTCCGTGATGACGGCGGTGAGTTCGGTGATCGCCTCGGCGTGCCTGCCCGTGGCCAGCAGGGCCGAGGCCCGCTCCTCCACCGCCTGCAACCGCAGTTCCTCGAGCCTGACCGCCTCCGCCCGGACGAAGGAGCCGTCGACCCCCTCCAGGGGCGCCCCGCGCCAGAGGCTCAATGCCTCGTCATAGCGGATCACCGCGGAGGCCGGGTCACCCTCGGCGGCTGCCTCGCGCGCTCGCGTCACCCGGTCGAGGAACGTGGTCAGATCCAGCCGATCGGGCTCCAGCCGCACCAGGTACCCGGGCCGCTGGGTGTGGATCAGATCGTCCCCCGCGGCGAGGCACGTCTTCCTCAGGTCGGAGACCAGCGTCCTGACCCGGGAGGAGGGCGAACTGGGTAGCGGCTCCCCCCACAGCAACTCCGCCAGCCGCCGGACCGACACCACGTGGTTGGCATTCAGCAGCAGGATCGTCAGCAACGCGCCCTGCTTGCCGGTCAGGACGACGTGTCCGCTCCCGGTCTGCAGCTCCACCGGCCCGAGCACCCGGAACCTGGCCCGCGCACGCCCTTCAGGACCCACTGCGACCTCCAGCCGAGCTGATGAACCGGACGGACCCGCTCCGCGACATCGGTCCATCCCAGGGGCATTTGTCAGGATAGTCGATACCTGATCATGTTTCCTCGGCGTGATTTCCCTTCCGAGGCACCGCTGGGTCCAACTGCGGCTCCCGGTGGTGCCGTGCCCGGCAGGCCGGCTCGTCGGCTGACCGCCGGCGGCACCGCGGGCGACGGCCGGGGCGCCTGCCCGCGTCGACTAAGGTCGCCGGCATGGACAGCGCCGTGAGGTCATCACCGTCCGGGACACAGTGGACCATCGCCGCGGACGGCCACGAGGCCGTCATCGTCGAGGTGGGCGGCGGGGTGCGGACATACCGGCACGACGGGGTCGACCACCTCGACGGGTACGGGGCCGACGAGATGTGCCCCGGCTGCGCCGGCCAGGTGCTGGCCCCGTGGCCGAACCGGATCCGCGACGGGCGCTACACCTTCGGCGACCGGTTGTTGCAGCTCACGCTCAGCGAGCCGGACCGGGCGGTGGCCATCCACGGGCTGGTCGCCTGGGTGCCGTGGCGGCTGGTGGAGCGGTCGCCGGACGCGGTGACCGTCGGCTACGACCTGCCGCCGCAGCCCGGCTACCCGTGGTCGCTGCGGCTGCGCACCCGGTGGAGCGTCGGCCCGGACGGGCTGCGCGCCGAGCACGAGGCGACCAACCTCGGCGTCGAGCCCGCGCCGTTCGGTTTCGCCGTGCACCCGTACCTGCGGGTGCCCGGGGTGGCGGTGGACGACCTGTCGATGCGGCTGCCGGCCCGGTCGCGGTTGCAGGTGGACTCCCGGCTGCTGCCGATCGGCGTGACCCCGGTCGCCGGCACCGAGTACGACTGGACCAGCCCGCGCCGGATCGGCCGGGCCCGGCTGGACCTCACCTTCGGCGACGTGATCCGGGACGAGGACGGCGGCTCGGCGGTCAGCCTGGCCGCCCCGGACGGCTCGGCGGGCGTGCGGATCTGGGCAGACCGGGAGTTCGGCTGGTGGCAGGTGTTCACCGGCGACGCGCTCTCCGGGCAGCGGCAGCGCCGATCCGTCGCGGTCGAGCCGATGACCTGCCCGCCGGACGCGTTCCGCTCCGGCCGGGACGTGATCATCCTGAAGCCGGGCGCGACCTGGCGGGGTGTCTGGGGCGTACGGCCGGGGGTCTGAGCGGGGGAGCGCATGGAGTTCGGCGAGGTGGTCCGGCGGCGCCGGATGGTCCGCAACTACGACCCGGACCGTCCGGTCCCGCCCGACGTGGTGGAGCGGCTGCTCGACCACGCCGTCCGCGCGCCGTCGGCCGGCTTCGCCCAGGGCTGGGGCTTCCTGGTGCTGGAGGAGCCGGCGGACCGGGAGCGGTTCTGGGCGGCGACCACCCCCGGCGGGGGCGGCCGGGAGCGCTGGCTGGCCGGCATGCGCCGGGCCCCGCTGATCGTCGTGCCGCACGCGAACCGCTCGGCCTACCTGGAGCGGTACGCGGAGCCGGACAAGGGCTGGGCGGACCGCTCGGCGGAACGCTGGCCGGTGCCGTACTGGTACGTCGACACCGGCTTCGCCGCCCTGCTGATGCTGCTGACCGCCGTGGACGAGGGGCTGGGGGCGTGCTTCTTCGGCATCCCGCCGCAGCGCCTCGACGCCTACCGGGACGCGTTCGGGGTGCCGGCGGAGTACGACCCCATCGGCGCGGTGACGGTGGGTTACCGGGCGCCGGACCACCGGTCACCGTCGCTACGCCGGGGGCGGCGTCCGGCGAGCGAGGTGGTCCGGCGGGGTCGGTGGAGCTGAGGGGCTCCGGGTGGTTCGTCCGGTTGTGAACCGGACGGCGGGTAGCGAAACTGACATCAGGGAGCAGAACGTGGGGTGGTGCAGCCCGCTACGCTGGCACGGTCATCGGTGCCGCGGTACGCGGCGCCACGCCGCGACCCGGCCCCGGCGCCGTGGGGTCGGCCCGGCCAGGGGGAGGGGAGCGTGCCGTCGTGATCTTCAGAGCGGTCCGGGACGGGCGTCCCTACCCGGAGCACAACCTGACGCTCAAGCAGTGGGCGGAGATCCCGCCGCGGCCGCTGCGCCTGGACCAGTTGATCACCACCAAGCGTGAGTTGGCGCTGGACAAGCTGCTCGCCGAGGACTCCACCTTCTACGGCGACCTCTTCCCGCACGTGGTGCAGTGGAACGGCGGGCTCTACCTGGAGGACGGGCTGCACCGCGCGCTGCGGGCGGCGCTCCAGCAGCGCAACCAGATCCACGCCCGGGTGCTCGTCCTCTCCGGGCCCATCGAGTGAGCGGCCGGCCCTGAGGCTTCGTTAAGGTGGCTGCCATGAGCCGTACCGACCTGCTGGACCTGGACTCGTCGCTCACCGAGGAGGAGCGGCAGATCCGCGCCGTCGTGCGCCAGCTCGTCGACGACCGGGTCCGCCCGCACGTCGCCGGCTGGTACGAGGAGGGCCGGGTGCCCGCCCGGGAGTTGGCCCGCGAGTTCGGCAAGCTCGGCCTGCTCGGCATGCACCTGACCGGCTACGGCTGCGCCGGCGCGTCGGCCGTCGCGTACGGGCTGGCGTGCCTGGAGCTGGAGGCCGGCGACTCCGGTCTGCGCTCGCTGGTGTCGGTGCAGGGCTCGCTGGCCATGTACGCCATCTGGCGCTACGGCAGCGAGGAGCAGAAGCAGCGTTGGCTGCCGCCGATGGCCACCGGCGAGGCGATCGGCTGCTTCGGGCTGACCGAGCCCGACCACGGCTCCGACCCCGCGTCGATGACCACCCGGGCCCGCCGCGACGGCGACGACTGGGTGCTGACCGGCGCCAAGATGTGGATCACCAACGCGCCGATCGCCGACGTCGCGGTGATCTGGGCGCGCACCGACGACGGCGTGCGCGGCTTCGCCGTACCGATGGACACGCCGGGGGTGACGGCGCGGGAGATCCGGCACAAGATGTCGCTGCGCGCCTCCGTCACCGGGGAGGTCGTGCTCGACGACGTCCGGCTCCCGGCGGACGCCCGGCTGCCCGAGGCGGTCGGGCTCAAGGCGCCGCTGAGCTGCCTGACCGAGGCCCGGCACGGCATCGTCTGGGGCGCGCTCGGCGCGGCCCGCGACTGCCTGGAGACCGCCCTGGAGTACGCCACCACGCGCACCCAGTTCGGCCGGCCCCTGGCCGGCTTCCAGCTCACCCAGGCCAAGCTCGCCGACATGGCCGTCGAGCTGAACAAGGGCGCGCTGCTGGCGCTGCACCTGGGGCGGCTCGCCGACGCCGGGCGGCTGCGCCCCGACCAGGTGAGCGTGGGCAAGCTCAACAACGTCCGGGAGGCGCTGGCCATCGCCCGGCAGTGCCGCACGATCCTCGGCGCGAACGGCGTCTCCGGGGAGTACCCGGTCATGCGGCACGCCAACAACCTGGAGAGCGTGCTCACCTACGAGGGCACCTCGGAGATCCACCAGCTGGTCATCGGGCAGCGGCTCACCGGGCTGTCGGCCTTCGCCTGACCTGCGCTTCCGCCCGCCCGGCCGGCGCTCCGGCGCGGTCCCGGCGGGCGATCGCGTCCGGTTGCGCCGCTCGGCGAGCGCCTGTCGTACGGGGGCCTTACCGTCATGGACAGACGACGTGTCTGACGAGGACGGTGAGGGCCATGGCCCGCGACGGTGACATCAACGAGCCCACCAGGGAGTTCCCGGGCTACCCGACCGGCGAGGAGCTCAAGGCCCGCACGGACGTCGCGCCCGAGCCCGCGCCGGGTGCGCCGACACCGGCCCGCGGCCTGCTGTGGGTGCTCGGCGCGGCGGCGCTGGCGGTGGTGGTGCTGCTCGGCGTGCAGGCCACCGGCATCCTGCCGGACTTCCGCAACCCGTTCGCCAAGGAGCAGACCGACCGCAGCCAGCCGCCGCTGCTGAAGTCGATCCAGGATCTCAGCCGCTACGTCGCCGCCGAGGGCAACTTCCAGGTGGTCGTGGACCTCCAGAACGACCGGCGCAACGTGCCCGACTGGCTGCTCAACCAGCGCACCCTCTTCGTCGGGGCGGGCAGCGTCGAGGCGTACGTGGACTTCGCCAAGATCTCCGAGGGCGCGGTGGTCGAGTCCGCCGACGGCAAGTCCGTGGAGATCAGGCTGCCGGCGCCGCAGCTCGGCAAGACCAACCTCGACCTGGAGAAGAGCTACGTCTTCGCCGAGGAGCGCGGGCTGCTCAACCGGATCGGCGAGCTGGTCGGCGGCGACCCCAACCGGCAGCAGCAGGTCTACCAGCTCGCCGAGGAGCGCATCACCACCGCCGCCCGCGACAGCGGCCTCACCCAGCGGGCCGAGGAGAACACCCGCAAGATGCTGGAAGGGCTGCTCCGCTCCCTCGGCTACGAGAAGGTCACGGTCACCTACACCGCCCCGTGATCCGCGCGACCGCACGGAAGTAGCCCCCTCCGCGGCGCCGGAGGGGGCTACTTCGGGGACGTTGTCGCCGCGACCGGCGGCCCGGCGCGTGGCGCAGGTGACGGTCGAAGGTCAGTAGCGGGTGGCGGCGTAGCGGTCCTCGTTCGGCATCAGGACCCACAGCACCAGGTAGACGACGACCTGGGTGCCGGGCAGCAGCAGCGACAGCAGGAACAGCAGCCGGACGAACCCTGCCGACCTGCCGAAACGTTGGGCCAGACCGGCGCAGACACCGGCGATCATGCGTCCCTGACGGGGGCGGACCAGTTTGCGACTCATCGTCGTACTCCCACTCTGCGGCGTTCGCCGCGTCTGTCTCCACGGTAGGAAGGGGCGGCCACCGCGCCCTCGGTCGCGAGGAGGAGCGGCGGTCCCCGTACCCGTAGGTGGTTACCCGCGAGCGGACGCGCGACGCCGGCCCGGCGGCGCCGCGGCCGGAGGGAGACCCGGCGGAAGGGCGGTGGCGACCCGCCGGCCGTCGACGATCGTGGCGACGCGCCGGGCGGCCGCTGAGCTGGGCGGGTAGGCTCGCCGGTCGGGCACCCGCACGCCTGGGTGCCGGACGGCCGCCCGCACCCGGGACGGCCACGACCGGGCCGGACCCCACGAGGGGTACGACGGCGAGGGAAGTGCAGCATGATCAGCGTTTTCGACCTCTTCAGTGTCGGCATCGGGCCGTCCAGCTCGCACACGGTGGGGCCGATGCGGGCCGCCCGCACCTTCGTCGCCGGGCTGAAGGCCGACGGGCTGCTGACCGGCACGGTGCGGGTGCAGGCGGAACTGTTCGGCTCGCTGGGCGCCACCGGGCACGGCCACGGCAGCGACCGGGCGGTGCTGCTCGGGTTGGCCGGTGAGGCGCCGGAGACGGTGGACACCGACACGGTCGACGCACGGATCGGCCGGATCAGGGCCGAGCGCCGGCTGAGCCTGCTCGACGCGCACGAGATCGACTTCGACCCGGACCGGGACCTCGTGCTGCACCGGCGTCGGTCGCTGCCGTACCACCCCAACGGGATGACCTTCGTGGCGTTCGACGACCGGGGCGCGGAGCTGCGGGTACGGACGTACTACTCGGTCGGCGGCGGGTTCGTGGTCGACGAGGCGGCGGCCGGGGCGGACCGGATCAAGCCGGACGCCACGCGGGTGCGCCACCCGTTCCTCACCGGCGCGCAACTGCTCGACGTGACCTCGGCGACCGGGCTGTCGATCAGCGACGTCATGCTCGCCAACGAGCTGTCCTGGCGCAGCGAGGGTGAGGTGCGCGCCGGCCTGCTGGAGATCTGGCGGGTCATGCGGGAGTGCGTCGAGCGCGGCTGCTCGCGGGACGGGGTGCTCCCCGGCGGGCTGAAGGTCCGCCGCCGCGCCGCCGAGCTGCGGCGCAGCCTGGAGACGGAGTCCGACCCCGCCGACCCGCTGCGGGCGATGGACTGGGTGACGCTGTTCGCCCTCGCCGTCAACGAGGAGAACGCGGCCGGCGGGCGGGTCGTGACGGCCCCGACCAACGGCGCGGCCGGGATCATCCCGGCGGTGCTGCACTACTACGCCCGGTTCGTGCCGGGCGCCTCCGAGGAGGGGGTGGTCCGGTTCCTGCTGGCGGCGGGCGCGATCGGCGTGCTGTTCAAGGAGAACGCCTCGATCTCCGGTGCCGAGGTCGGCTGCCAGGGCGAGGTCGGCTCGGCCTGCTCGATGGCCGCCGCCGGGCTGGCCGAGGCGCTGGGCGGCACCCCCGAGCAGGTGGAGAACGCCGCCGAGATCGGGATGGAGCACAATCTCGGGCTCACCTGCGATCCGGTCGGTGGCCTGGTGCAGATCCCCTGCATCGAGCGGAACGCGGTGGCTAGCATCAAGGCGATCACGGCCGCCCGGCTGGCGCTGCGCGGTGACGGGGTGCACCACGTCTCGCTGGACAAGGTCATCAAGACCATGCGGGAGACGGGCGCGGACATGAAGGTGAAGTACAAGGAGACGGCGCGCGGCGGCCTGGCCGTCAACGTGATCGAGTGCTGAGGGGGCATTCGTTCGACGACTGCTAACCTGTCGTCCGTCCGGTGAGGCGGGAGGCGGCGGTGACCTCTGGCGTCGCGGCGTTGTGGTCGCACCGCAACTCCCTGCGCATCCTCGTCAAGCGCGACCTCGCCGTGAAGTACCAGCAGTCGGTGCTCGGCTACCTCTGGTCGCTGATCGAGCCCCTCGGCATGGGGGCGATCTACTGGTTCGTCTTCGGGGTCCTCTACTCCCGGGACACCACCCGCCACCTGGGTGACGCGGCGGACTCGTACCCGCTGTTCCTGATCACCGGGATCTTCGCCTGGATGTGGACCAGTTCGGCGCTGAGCGAGGCCACCAACGCGCTGACCGGCCAGTCCCGGCTGATCACGACGATGAACGTGCCCCGCCAGGTCTTCCCGATCGGCCGGGTCACCGGCCGCTTCGCCGAGTACGCCGCCGGCCTGCCGATCCTGGTCGCGGTCGCCGTCGGGTACGCGGCGTACGACCGGATCGACCTGGGCTGGTCGCTGCTCGCCCTGCCGCTGGCGGTGGCGGTGCAGGGCGTCCTGCTGGTCGGGCTGGCGCTGCTGCTCTCGGCGGTCAACGTGCTGATGCGCGACGTCGAGCGCTTCATGCGGCTGATCATCCGGGTGCTCTTCTACGCGACACCGATCATCTATCCGCTGAGCCTCGTGCGGGACGCCGACCTGCCGGGCTGGCTGAAGGTCGCGTACGAGCTGAACCCGCTGGTCGGCATCTTCCAGCTGCACCACGCGGTCTGGTACCCGGACGAGTTCCCCGACGCCCGGCTGCTCGCCACCACCGCCGGCGTCAGCCTGCTGGTGCTGGCCGCCGGCTGGTGGTCGTTCCGCCGGCTCGAACCCGCCGTGCTCAAGGAACTGTGACGATGGCCGATTCGATCATCGAGGCGGAGGGGCTCGGCATCCGGTTCGTCCGCAACCGGCGCCGGCAGCTGCGGCTGCGCGAGCTGTTCATCCACGGCGCCAAACGCGGCGCGTCCGCCGGCCAGTTCTGGCCGCTGCGGGACGTGTCGTTCTCGATCGCCGCCGGGGAGACCGTCGGCGTGATCGGTCGCAACGGCACGGGCAAGAGCACACTGCTGCGGCTGATCGCCGGCGTGCTGATCCCGGACGAGGGCCGGATCCGGGTGCGCGGGGACGTGGCGCCGCTGCTGGAGCTCTCCGCCGGTTTCTCCAACGACCTGACCGGACGGGAGAACCTCTACCTGGTCGGCGGGCTGCACGGGCTGTCGTCGGGCTACCTGAAGCGGCACTTCGACGACATCGTCTCGTTCGCCGGCGAGCAGGTGGAGCGGGCCATCGACACCTCGGTGCGGCACTACTCGTCCGGCATGAAGGTCCGGCTCGGCTTCGCGATCATCTCGCACCTGCCGCACCCGATCCTGCTGATGGACGAGGTGACCGCCGTCGGGGACGCGGAGTTCCGCAAGAAGTGTTATGCGACGATCGACCGTCTGCTCGGGGAGGGGCGCACTCTGGTGCTGGTGTCACACAACGAAAAGGACCTGACCCGGTTCTGCCGTCGGGGGCTCTACCTCGACGCGGGCCGGCTGAGCGTCGACGGCACGATCGCCGAGGCGCTCGACGCGTACCACACCGCGGTCCCGCGGTGACGCTCGCGATCGTGCTCGCCGCCGACGCCCCGGCCGCGAGCCTCTCCACCCGCGCGGGCGAACCCCTCGCCGACCGGCTCGCCGCCCAGCTCCGCCGCGCGGGGGCGGACGAGGTGCGCCGCGCCGCCGACCTGGGCGAGCTGGCCGCACTGGTCGACGCGGCCACCGGGCCGGTGCTGGTCACCGGCGTCGACCTGGTCGCGCACACGGCCGTCCTGCGGCACCTGGCGACCAGCCCGGTCGGGCCGACGGTGGCGCTGGTGCTCACCGACCCGCCCGGCCACGGGCGCACGGCCGTGCGGGAGGAACGCGGCCAGGTGGTCGAGGCCGGGCCGCCGGAGGCGCTGAACGGCGACGCCACCGGGATCTTCGGCGGCGCGCTGCGGGTCGGCGTCGACGACCTGCCGTCGCTCGCCGCCGCCGCGCGGGCGGCCGCCGCCGGGGTGCTGCCCGCCGGCGCCCCGTCGGCCGCCGCGCCGCCGGTGGCCGGGCCCGCCGTGGACCGGCTCTTCGCCGGCCTCACCGGGCTGGGCGTGCTGACCTTCGCCCATCGCGTACGCCTGCTCGTGGCGCGCCGGGTGACGGACCCGGCGGGGCTGGCCGACGCGGAGGCGGCCGTGGCCGCCGTCGACGAGGACCGGGCCGAGCTGAAGCTCTCCGTGAAGGAGCGGGACGACTTCTTCACCACCTTCTTCGTCAGCACCTGGTCGCCGTACGTGACGAAGGCGTCCGCCCGGCTCGGGCTCGGCCCGACGGCCGTCACCATGATCTCGGTGGCCTTCGCGGTGGCCGCCGCGGTGCTGTTCGGCGTCGGCGGCCGGCCGGCGCTGGTCGCCGGGGCGGTGCTGCTCTACCTCGGCTTCGTGCTCGACTGCGTGGACGGGCAGCTCGCCCGCTACACCCGGCACTTCAGCGCCTGGGGCGGCTGGCTGGACACGATGGCCGACCGCGCGAAGGAGTACGTGGTCTACGCCGGCCTCGGCTACGGGGCCACCCAGGCCGGGTTCCGGTACGGCTGGGCGCTGGCGATCGCCGCGATGACGCTGCAGACCGTGCGGCACATGACGGACACCTGGTACGGCGTGCTGCACGACGAGGCCGCCCGCCGGCCGAAGGCGGTCGGCGCCGGGGGCGGCGGCATCGGCGACAAGCTCAACGCCGCCTCCAACCGGGTGCAGGCCGACACGGGGTCGGTGTCGTACTGGCTGAAGCGCACGGTGGTCTTCCCGATCGGGGAACGGTGGGCGCTGATCGCGCTGACGGTCGCGCTGTTCGGCCCGCTGGTCAGCCTGTACGCGGTGCTGGCCTGGGGGGTGCTGGCGTTCGCGTACACCGGGGCGTTGCGCACGCTGCGCGCGCGCTGGATGTGGGTGCCCGTGCTGGACACGGTCGACGCCACCCTGCACCGCGACGACGGTCCCCTGGCCCGGCTCCTGCCGGTGGTCCGCCCGATGGGCCCGCTGACGCTGGCGGTGGTGGCGGCGTCGGGGCCGGCGGCGCTGCTGGTGGCGGCGCTGGTCGCGGCGGACGGCGACGGGGCGGACGGGCTGCGCTGGGCCGTGCCGGTCGCGCTGCTGGTGCTGCTGGTCGGCGGCCTCGGGGCGGGCGCGGCGCACAACGGGCCGCTGGACTGGCTGGTGCCGGCCGCGCTGCGGGCGGGGGAGTACCTCTTCGCCATCGCGGTCGGGGTGGTCGGTGACGTGCCGGCGTGGCTGGTGTTCGGGTACGTCTTCGTGCTCACGCTGCACCACTACGACCTGACGGCGCGGCTGGAGAAGCGGCAGTCCGCGCCGCCGCTGCACGGCGTCACGCTGGGCTGGGAGGGGCGGTCGGTGCTGCTGGCCCTGGCGGCGATCGTCGGAATTGCGGGTATCGGGATGGCTACACTCGGTACGTACCTTCTCGTGGTTTTCGTGGGGAGTGTCGTCCTCGCCTGGGTCGTCCTGCCCGCCCGCGCCGCGCGGGCGTCGGTGGGCCTGGTCGGTGCGGGGGGTCGCTCGCCGGGCTGACGGAGGGGCCGGCCGGATGACCCTGATCAGTTTCGTCGTGCCGGCCTTCCGGGTGCAGGGCTACCTGCGCGAGTGCCTGGACTCCATCCTCGACCAGCCGGTCGCCGACATCGAGGTGATCGGCGTCGACGACTGCTCGCCGGACGACAGCGGCGAGATCCTCGCCGAGTACGCGGCCCGCGACCGGCGGGTACACGCCGTCCGGCTGACCGAGAACGTCGGGCTCGGTCCGGCCCGCAACGTCGGGCTGGACCGGGCCGTCGGCGAGTACGTCTGGTTCGTCGACGGCGACGACTGGCTCGCCCCGGAGTGCCTCGCGGAGGTGGCCGAGCGCCTCCGCGCCACCCGGCCCGACGTGCTCCTGGTCGACCACGTGCGGACGCACTGGAACAACGCGGCCACCCGCAGCGCGATGGCGGAGGTGTTCCCCGAGCCGCCCGGCGAGGGCACCTTCCGGCTGCGGGACCGGCCCGAGACGCTGCGGCTGCTGCACACCGCCTGGAACCGGCTGGTCCGCCGGCGGTTCCTGCTCGAGGAGGGGCTGCGCTTCGCCCCCGGCTGGTACGAGGACGTCTCGTTCAGCTATCCGGTGCTGATGGCCGCCGAGCGGATCGGCGTGCTGGACCGGGTCTGCGTCAACTACCGCCAGCGCCGGGCCGGCGCGATCACCAGGACGCGGGGCGACCGGCACTTCGAGGTGTTCCACCAGTGGCACCGGGTGTTCCGGCTGATGGACTCCTGGGGGCCGGCGGTCGACGACCTGCGCCCGGCGATCTTCGAGCGGATGATCTGGCACTACCTGACCGTGCTCGGCAACGGGCAGCGGATCGCCCCCGACCTGCGGCCCGCCTTCTTCGCGCAGATCACCGCCGACTACGCGCGCTGGCTGCCGCCCGGCGGCTACCCGGCGCCGGAGGGTACCGAGGGGCTCAAGCACCGGCTGGTGGCGGCGGGCCGGTGGCGGACGTTCAGCGCGCTGCGCAGCGTCTACCGCGCGCGGGACACCGCCCGGCGTACCGCGCGGAGCACGAAGCGGCGGGTCGCGCCCCGGGCCCGCCGGGCGGCGCGGCTGGCCCGGGACACGCTGCTGCGCGAGTACTACCGGGCCGAGCTGCGCCGGCCCGTCGACCCGACACTGGCCGTGTACGCGGCCTACTGGTACCGCGGCTACGCGGACAACCCGGCCGCCATCTACGAGGCGGCGCGGCGGCTGGCGCCCGGCGTCCGGGGGGTGTGGATCGTCCGGCGGGACCGGGTGCACACCGTGCCCGAGGGCGTCGAGTACGTGGTGGCCGGCACCCCCGCGTACTACCGGGCGCTGGCCCGGGCGCGCTGGCTGGTCAACAACGTGAACTTCCCGGACTTCGTCCGCAAGCGGGCGGGGTCGGTGCACGTGCAGACCCACCACGGCACGCCGGTGAAGGTGATGGGGCTCGACCAGCAGCGGTACCCGATCGGCGCGGTCGGGATGGACTTCGCCGGGCTGCTGCGCCGGGTGGACCGGTGGGACTACAGCATCAGCGCGAACAGCTTCTCCACCCAGATGTGGGAGCGGGCGTACCCGGCCGCGTACACCACGCTTGAGGTGGGTTACCCGCGCAACGACCGGCTGGTCACCGCGACCGCCGAGGAGGTGCTCGGGCTGCGCGCGGAGCTGGGCCTCGGCCCCGGCGAGCGGGTCGTCCTGTACGCCCCGACGCACCGGGAGCACCTGCCCGGCTACCGGCCGCCGTTCGACCCGGAGCGCCTGCTCGACGTGCTCGGCCCGTCCGGCCGGCTGCTGATGCGCAGCCACTACTTCCACGACCGGGACCGGCGCGTCCGGCGCCCCGTCGACCGGGAACGGGTGCGCGACGTCAGCGGGCACCCGCGCGTCGAGGACCTCTACCTCGTGGCGGACGTGCTGGTCACGGACTACTCGTCGGCGATGTTCGACTACGCCGTGCTGGACCGGCCGATCGTCGTCTACGCCCCGGACTGGGAGGCGTACCGGCTGGCCCGGGGGGTCTACTTCGACCTGCTCGCGGAGCCGCCCGGCGCGGTCGCCACCAGCTTCGCCGACCTGCTGGACCTGTTCCGCTCCGGCACGGTCGACGCGGAGGCGGCGACGAAGGCGCGGCAGCGGTTCCGGGCCCGGTTCTGCGCGCTCGACGACGGCCGCGCCGCCGAGCGGGTGGTCCGCCGGGTCTTCCTCGGCGAGCAGCCGGAACCCGCCCCGGGCGGCTGCTGACCGGTGCGCCGTCCCGGCCCGTGGACGTCACAGGGCCGTTACGAGTCGAACATGGCACGTTTACCCGATGTGCGAACCGAATGATCCTCGTCACAGTCATTCGGGGTTCGGTCCACGAGCTGGGGGGAGGGCACGGTGACCACCGTCGCGCTCAAGGATGTCACGAAGGTGTTCAGGGACGGCACCCTCGCCGTCGACAGCGTCAACCTCGACGTCAACGACGGTGAGTTCATGGTGCTGCTCGGTCCGTCGGGCTGCGGGAAGTCCACGGTGCTGCGGATGGTCGCCGGGCTGGAGGATCCGACGTCGGGCGCGGTGATGCTCGACGGCGAGCTGGCCAACGACCTGCCGCCGCGCGAACGGAAGATCGCCATGGTCTTCCAGGACTTCGCGCTCTACCCGCACATGACCGTCGGCGACAACATCGCCTTCCCGCTGCGGCTGGCCGGTGTGGAGCCCGAGCCGCGCGGCGAGCGGGTCACCGACGTGGCCAGCGCGCTCGGCATCGGCGACGTGCTCGGCCGCAAGCCCAGCCAGCTCTCCGGCGGGCAGCGCCAGCGGGTCGCGATGGGCCGGGCGATCGTCCGCCGCCCCGGGCTGTTCCTGATGGACGAGCCGCTGTCCAACCTCGACAGCGGGCTCCGGGCCGAGTTGCGCGCGGAGATCTCCGGCCTGACCCGCGAGCTGGGCGTCACCACCATCTACGTCACCCACGACCAGGCCGAGGCGCTGACCATGGCGGACCGGGTCGCCATCATGCGCAAGGGCGTCCTCCAGGACGTGGGCACCCCGACGCAGGTCTACGGCCGTCCGGCCACCCTCTACGTGGCCGCGTTCCTCGGCAGCCCGCGGATGAACCTGCTGGAGGCGTCGGTCTACGTCCACCTCGACCGCTACGTCACCCTCACCCTCGGCGAGCAGGCGCTCTACCTGCCCTGGGACGACATCCGCAGCCGGGCGGTGGCGCACTACCACGGGGAGCGGATCGTGGTCGGGATGCGGGCCGAGGCGCTCACCCCGGTCGCCCCGGACACCCCGGGCGACGTGCTCCACGGCCGGATCCGCTACCTGGAGCACCACGGGCACGAGTCGCTCGCCTTCCTGGACATCGGGGCGACCGCGATCGTGGTGGACGAGATGGGCACCCCGGTCGACGCCCCGGTCGACCAGCGCGGCCTGCGCCGCTTCGGCCAGGTGATGCAGCGGCTGACCGGGCGCGCGGCGGAGGAGGAGCGCGCCCCCGGCTCCGGGGCCCGGACCAGCGTGCTCAACGACCCGGGCCGGCACCACCGCCGTCCCGCCGAGCTGGCGGTCCGGCTGGCGCCGTACCCCGCGGTCGCGGCGGGTCACCCCCTGGCCGTCTCGGTACGCATGGACGCGCTGCACTTCTTCGACGAGCGGGGCGACCGCATCGACGTCGGCTGGCGCTGACGACGCGAGGAAGGGCGTCTTCTCGGCGCCCGGTGTGGCGGGAAGGCCGTTCCGCGCGTCCGGGGGTGGGGCTTGTGGCGGAAGTTACCGACTAGTAACGTCGGGGCATGAGCATCGACTCGCGCCAGGTGGCGGCCGGCATGCTGGAGGCCGTGCCGTTCGCCCGCACGCTCGGCTTCGAATTCGTGGAGGTGGCCCCCGAAGCGCAGGGCGGGGTGCGGGCGGTCGTCCGCCTGCCCGACTCGCCGGCCACCCACAACCACGTCGGCGGGCCGCACGCCGGGGCCATGTTCACCCTCGGCGAGACCGCCTCCGGCGCGGTCGTGCTGGCCGCGTTCGGGCAGCTGCTCGACCGGGCCACGCCGCTGGCGGTGCGGGCCGAGATCGCGTACCGCAAGCTGGCCATGGGCCCGGTGCTGGCGACGGCCCGGCTCGGCCGGCCGGCGCCCGAGGTGGTCGCGGAGCTGGAGGCCGGCCAGCGGCCGGAGTTCCCGGTGCAGGTGGAGATCACCACCGAGGAGGGGAAGCCCACCTCGGCCATGACGGTCGTCTGGACGCTGCGCCCGCACTGAGCGGTTCCGGGCAAGCGGGCCGAAACCGGTTTGCCGGCGCGGAGGTCTGGATAGATTCGTACCGTGCTGGGCCTGCCTGCTCACGTGACCGCCTGTCTCTTCGACCTGGACGGTGTGCTGACGCAGACCGCCCGCGTGCACAACGCCGCGTGGACCGAGACGTTCGACGGCTTCCTGCGTCAACGCGCCGCGGCCACCGGCGAGCCGTTCCGCCCCTTCGACCCGGGGCCGGACTACAACCGCTACGTCGACGGCCGGCCCCGCGCAGACGGGGTGCGGACCTTCCTCGCCTCGCGGGGGATGGTGCTGCCCGAGGGCGCGCCCGACGACCCGCCGGACGCCGACACGGTCAACGGGGTCGGCAACCGCAAGAACCTGCTGCTGCTGGAGCGGCTGCGCACCCACGGGGTGGACGTCTACCCCGGCTCGGTCACCTACCTGAAGGCCGCGGCCGCCGCCGGCCTGCGCCGCGCGGTCGTCACGGCCAGCGCGAACGGCCGGGAGGTGGTCGCCGCCGCCGGCCTGGAGCCGCTGCTGGAGGGGCGGGTCGACGGGTTGGTCGCCCGCGCCGAGGGGCTGCGCGGCAAGCCGCACCCGGACACCTTCCTGGCCGGGGCCAGGCTGCTCGGGGTCGACCCGGCCAACGCCGCCGTCTTCGAGGACGCGTTGGCCGGGGTGGCCGCCGGCCGGGCCGGCGGGTTCGGCTACGTGGTCGGGGTCGACCGGGTCGGCCAGGCCGCCGAGCTGCGCGCCCACGGGGCCGACGTCGTGGTCACCGACCTCGCGGACCTGCTCGACACCGGGCGGCCCGCGTGATCAGGGAACGCGCGTATCCCGTCGAGCCGTGGCACGTCCGGGAGATCCGGCTCGACATGGACGTGCTGGCCCAGTCCGAGTCGGTGTTCGCGCTCTCCAACGGGCACGTGGGGCTGCGCGGAAACCTCGACGAGGGCGAGCCGCACGGCCTGCCCGGCACGTACCTCAACTCCTTCTACGAGCTGCGCCCGCTGCCCTACGCGGAGGCCGGCTTCGGATTCCCGGAATCCGGCCAGACGATCGTCAACGTCACCAACGGCAAGCTGATCCGGCTGCTGGTCGACGACGAGCCGCTCGACGTCCGGTACGGCGAACTCCTCGCCCACGAGCGGGTCCTCGACCTGCGCGCCGGCACCCTGCACCGGGAGCTGCACTGGCGTTCCCCGGCCGGCCGGGAGGTCAAGGTCCGCAGCACGCGGCTGGTCTCCTTCACCCAGCGGGCGGTCGCGGCGATCAACTACGAGGTGGAGGCGGTCGACGGCCCGCTGCGGCTGATCCTGCAGTCGGAGCTGGTGGCGAACGAGACGCTGCCCGCGCAGAGCCGGGATCCCCGGGTCGCGGCCGTACTGGAGTCGCCGTTGCAGGCCGAGGAGGAGCTCACCACCCCCGACGGCGGGCTGCTGATCCACCGGACCAAGGTCTCCGGGCTGCGGGTGGCCGCCGCGATGGAGCACGAGGTGTACGGCCCGGAGCGCAAGACCATCGAGTCCGAGGGGTACGAGGACTGGGTGCGTACCACGATCGCGTGCGTGCTCCAGCCCGGCCAGAAGCTCCGGGTGGTCAAGTACCTCACCTACGGCTGGTCGAGCCGCCGCTCGTTGCCGGCGCTGCGGGACCAGGTCGGCGCGGCCCTGGCCGCGGCCCGGCTCGACGGCTGGGAGGGGCTCCACCGCGAGCAGCGGGAGTACCTCGACGAGTTCTGGGACGTCGCCGACGTGGTGGTGGAGGGCGACCCGGAGGTCCAGCAGGCCGTCCGGTTCGGCATGTTCCACGTGCTCCAGGCCGGCGCCCGCGCCGAGCAGCGGCCGATCGCCGCGAAGGGCCTGACCGGCCCCGGGTACGACGGGCACGCGTTCTGGGACACCGAGATGTTCGTCCTGCCGGTGCTCACCTACACCCACCCGTCCGCCGTGCGGGACGCGCTGCACTGGCGCTACCGCACCCTGGCCGCCGCCCACGAGCGGGCCCGGACGCTCAACCTGGAGGGCGCGGCCTTCCCCTGGCGCACCATCGAGGGGCCGGAGTCGTCGGCGTACTGGCCGGCGGGCACGGCGGCCTTCCACATCGCGGCCGACGTCGCCGACGCGCTCCGGCGCTACGTGCAGGTCACCGAGGACACCGAGCTGGAACGCGAGATCGGGCTGGAGCTGCTGGTGGAGACCGCCCGGCTGTGGCGGTCGCTGGGCCACCACGACCGGCACGGCCAGTTCCACATCGACGGGGTCACCGGCCCCGACGAGTACACGGCGGTGAAGAACGACAACATCTACACCAACCTGATGGCGCAGCGGAACCTCATCACCGCCGCCGAGGCGGTGATGCGCTACCGCGACGAGGCGTTCCACCTCGGCGTGACCGACGAGGAGGCCGCCGCGTGGCGGGACGCGGCGGCGTCCATGCACATCCCGTACGACGAGGACATCGACGTCCACGAGCAGGTGGAGGGCTTCACCCGGCTCCAGGAGTGGGACTTCGCGCACACGCCGCCGGAGAAGTACCCGCTGCTGCTGCACTACCCGTACTTCGACCTCTACCGCAAGCAGGTGGTCAAGCAGGCGGACCTGGTCCTCGCCATGCACTGGCGGGGCGACGCGTTCACCCCGGAGCAGAAGCTGCGCAACTTCCTCTACTACGAGCGCCGGACGGTGCGCGACTCGTCGCTGTCGGCCTGCACACAGGCGGTGCTGGCGGCCGAGGTGGGCCACCCGGAGCTGGCGCACACCTACCTGCGCGAGGCCGCGCTGATGGACCTGCACGACCTCAACGAGAACACCCGCGACGGCGTACACATGGCGTCGCTCGCCGGGGCGTGGATCGCCCTGGTGGCGGGATTCGGCGGGCTGCGCGACCACGACGGCACGCTGTCGTTCGCGCCGCGCCTCTCCAGCCGGCTCGGGCGGCTGGAGTTCTCGCTCCAGTGGCGCGGGCTGCGGCTGCGGGTGGACGTCCGACCGCACGAGACCACGTACGCGCTGCGCCACGGTGACCCGGAGGACGTGCTGGAGCTGCGCCACCACGGCGAGACGGTCCGGCTCACCTGCGAGGAGCCGGTCACCATGCCCATCCCGCCGGCGGAGGTCTCCGGGCCGTCCCCGGAGCAGGCCCCGGGCCGGGCCCCGCTGCTCCGCCTGCCCGAGAACGAGCCGTGACCCGCCGCCGGCCCGCGGTCGGCGGGCCGGCGGCGTCGGTCAGAGCGCTCTGCCCTGTGAGGGGCGGCCGGCCGCGTCCCGGGGCGCCATCGCCCGCGGGTCGTCGGCCGTCCGTGCCTGGGCTGCCTCGTCCGCCCAGTCCCGGCCGCGTTCGGCGTCCTGTTCGCGCCGTTCCTGCTCGGCGGTCTGCTGGCGGGACTCTCGCTGCTGCGCCATGGCGATCCTCGCGATCCGTCGGGGGCGCGGTTTGCGCCGGTACGGTCTGCGGTCACCCGCCGCCTACCCGGCGCCCCCGTCGACAAACGCCGGGTGGACTGCCCCCGCTTGACGGCGGCGCCGGCGGGTATGCGGGCCGCCGGGGACGACGTACGGGACGGAGGCGGAGATGGACGTGCGCAGCAGCGAGGTGACGATCCCGGCGGGGGACGCCGAACTCCCCGCGGACCTGCTGGTCCCGGCCGAGCCGGCCGGCGTGGTGCTCTTCGCGCACGGCAGCGGCAGCTCGCGGCACAGCCCGCGCAACACGGCCGTGGCGCACGTGCTCAACCGCAGCGCCCTCGGCACCGTGCTGGTCGACCTGCTGACCCCGGCCGAGGACCGGGTGGACGCCCGGACCGCCGAGCTGCGCTTCGACATCGGGCTGCTCGCCGGCCGGCTCGCGGCGATCGTGGACTGGCTGGCCACCCAGCGGCCCTTCGGCCGGGTGCCCGTCGGCCTGTTCGGGGCCAGCACCGGGGCCGCCGCCGCGCTGGTGGCCGCCGCCGCCAGGCCGGACCTCGTCGGCGCGGTGGTCTCCCGGGGCGGCCGCCCCGACCTGGCCGGCCCCGCCCTGGCGCAGGTGCGCGCGCCCACGCTGCTGCTGGTCGGCGGCCTGGACGAGCAGGTGATCACCCTCAACGAGCAGGCGCAGGAGGCGCTGCCGGAGAGCGCCGAGCTGACGGTGATCCCCGGTGCCACGCACCTCTTCGAGGAGCCGGGCACCCTGGAACAGGTCGCCCACTGCGCCGCCGACTGGTTCACCGCCCACCTCGCCGTGCCCCGGCCGGCCTGAGGCCGGGCCCGCCGCCGGCCGGCTCGACCACGGTCCGCCGCCGGCCGGTTCGACCACGGCCCGCTGCCGGCCGGCTCGACCACGGTCCGCTGCCGGCCGGTTCGACCACGGTCCGCTGCCGGCCGGCTCGACCACGGTCCGCTGCCGGCCGGCTCGACCACGGCCCGGCCCTCTCCGGGGCCGGCTCGGGGGACGGCGGCTCAGGCGCGGGCGGGCGGCGTGGTCGTGGCTTCGGGACCGCGGCCCTGGCGGTGCTGCTGAACGGTGTCGATGACGCGCCAGACGACGGCGGTGATCGGCACCGCGACGAAGGCGCCGGCGATCCCGGCGATCAGCGTGCCGGCGGTGACCGCCACCAGGATCACCGCCGGATGCAGGCGCACCTGGCGCTTCATGATCAGCGGCTCCAGCAGGTTGCCCTCGATCTGCTGTACGGCGATCACGGCGGCCAGGACGAGCAGCGCGGTGAACGGCCCCTTCGCCGCGAGCGCGACCAGCACCGCGACCGCGCCGGCCACGGTCGCTCCGATGATCGGGATGAAGCCGCCGAAGAACGTGATCAGCGCCAACGGGAAGGCCAGCGGCACCCGGAGCAGTACCAGGGCCAGGCCGATTCCGATGGCGTCGATCGCGGCGATCATCATGGTGCCCCGGCTGTACGCGCCGAGCGTCCGCCAGCCGACCCGGCCCGCCTCCGCGGTCACCGGCCGGTTTGGCCCGGTCGCCCGGGACAGCAGCCAGTGCCACATGGAGCGGCCGTCCTTGAGCAGGAAGAACAGCAGCACGAGCGCGAGCAGCGCCGAGCCCAGCACCTCGGCCGCCGTGCGGGCCCCCGACACGGGGTCGACGGAGCCCTGCCCGGCGCCCTGCCGGGCCTGGTCGAGCAGCCGGTCGAGCTGCTGGTCGCTGACCGGCAGGGTGGAGGTCACGAAGTCGCGGGTCCGTCCCAGGCCCTGGCTCAGCTCCCGGCTCAGCTCGCTGAACTGGCCCGCGGTCAGGTTCCAGACCAGCGCGCCGACCCCGAACAGCACGCCGAGCAGCAGCAGCACGGTGAGCAGGGCGGCCAGCGAGGCCGGCAGCCGGAGCCGGCGCAGCGCGAGCTGCACCGGATCGAGCAGCGCGGTGAGGAACACGGTGGCGGCCAGCGCGATCGCCAGCGGCGCGAGCAGCACCGCGATCTTTCCCAGCAGGTACAGCCCGGCGACGACCACCACCAGGCAGGCGCTCCACACCACGGCCGAGCGGACCAGCCAGGGCAGCGCCGCCCAGCTCTGTCGGGGACCCGCGCCCCGGTCCGTCGACCCCTCGGGCGTCCGCCCGGCACCGTCTGCGACCACGTCGGCCCTCCTCGATCTCCGGCGAGTCGGTACCCGGCCGGCGTCCCTGCGACACCCGCGTCCCCTTTCACGCTAGATGCCCGGGCGGCTCCCGGGGGCGCCGATCAGCGCCGATGGGGCTCCCGCCCCCTTCCCGCCGCCCTGTCCGGACCGCGTTTGCGCCCGTGACCGCAGGGAAGGCTGGGACCGAACCCCGATTCGAGGAGGACCCGATGAGCGACTTCATGGACAAGGCCAAGGACTTCGCCGACAAGCACGACAAGCAGGTCGACCAGGGTCTGGAGAAGGGCGGCGACATGGCCGACCAGCGCACCGGCGGCAAGTACGACGAGCAGATCGACAAGGGCGTCGACCAGGCCCAGGCCCGTACGGGCGAGGGCGACGAGGTCCGCTGACGACGCCGCCCCGCTCCCGGGCCGCCGCTGCGTCGGCGGCCCGGGAGCGTCTTTTCTCGCGCCGCACGGCCGGCGGTGCAGCGCCCTTCCGATCGATCGGCGGTCACCGCTAGCCAAGGATCGACCACTCTCGCTACCATCCGCAGTCGGAACATGACTCTTCGTGGAGTCCGCCCCCGACCGGACCGGCGTCCCTCCGGGCGCCGCGACGAGAGGAAGTCAGCCGGTGACCGAGGCCCCCGAGACGACGACCCGCCCCCAGCGCTATCCGTTCAGCGAGCCCGACCGGCTCAACCTCGACCCGCGCTACGCGAAGCTGCGCCGCGACGAGCCGCTCACCCGGATCCGGCTGCCCTTCGGGGAGCCGGCCTGGCTCGCCACCCGGCACGCCGACGTCCGGACCGTGCTCGGCGACCCCCGGTTCAGCCGTGCCGCCTCGGTGGGGCGGGACGAGCCACGCAACTCGGCGCGGCAGCAGGACACCGGGATCCTGGCCATGGACCCGCCGGAGCACACCCGGCTGCGGCGGCTGGTGGCGAAGGCGTTCACGGCCCGCCGGGTGGAGCAGCTGCGTCCCCGCACCAGGGCGATGGCCGACGAGCTGGTCGACGGCATGCTCGCCGCCGGGCCGCCGGCCGACCTGGTGGAGCACCTGGCCACCCCGCTGCCGATCCGGGTCATCTGCGACCTGCTCGGTGTGCCCGTGGCCGACCAGGACCGTTTCCACACCTGGTCCGAGGCGATCGTGTCGACCACCTCGCTCGCGCCGGAGGTGGCCCAGCAGTACATCGACAACCTCTTCGCGTACATGGGCGAGCTGATCGCGCGGCGGCGCCGGGAGCCCACCGACGACCTGCTCGGCGCGATGGTCCGGGCTCGGGACGCCGACGACCGGCTCGCGGAGGACGAGGTCGTGCAGTTGGCCGCCGGGCTGCTCGCCGCCGGTCACGAGACGACCGTGACCCAGATCCCCAACTTCGTGTACGTGCTGCTCACCCACCCCGACGAGTGGGACCGGCTGCGCGCGGAGCCGGCGCTGGTGCCGAGCGCCGTGGAGGAGCTGATGCGCTTCGTCCCGCTCGGCGCGTCCTCGGCCTTCGCCCGCTACGCCCTGGAGGACGTCGAGCTCGGGGGCGTGCTGGTGCGTGCCGGCGAGCCGGTGGTGGTGTCGATCCCGTCGGCCAACCGGGACGAGGCGGTCTTCGCCGAGCCGGACCGGCTCGACCTGACCCGGCAGGCCAACCCCCACCTCGGCTTCGGGCACGGGGTGCACCACTGCATCGGCGCGCAGCTCGCCCGGATGGAACTCCAGGTCGTCCTGGAGACCCTGGTCGACCGCACCCCCGGCCTGCGGCTGGCCGTGCCCGAGCCCGAGCTGACCTGGAAGAGCGGCCTGCTGGTGCGCGGCCTGGTCGCCATGCCGGTGAGTTGGTGAACCGGTGAGTCGGCCGGACGAGCGGTGGCGGGTGCACGTGGACACGACCCGGTGCATCGGGTCGGGAATCTGCGCGGGCACCGCGCCGGGACACTTCGTGCTGGTGGACGGGCTGTCCCGTCCGCTGGCCGAACGGGTGACGCCCGACGACGTGCTGATCGACGCCGCGGACTCGTGCCCGATGGAGGCGGTCATCGTGTCCGAGGTCGACAGCCTGCGCCGGATCGCCCCGGAGCCGTGAACCGGGCGGGCGCGCCGGCACGCCCTGCCGGCACGCCCGTCGGTCAGTGCCCCGGGTAGCGGACCCCGTTGATGTTGACGCGCAGCGCGTAGAGCGAGCTGGACGCGCAGACGAAGAGATGGTTGCGCTTCGGCCCGCCGAACGTGAAGTTGGCGGCCACCTCGGGCAGGCGCAGCTTGCCCAGCAGCGTGCCGTCCGGGTCGAAGCAGTGCAGCCCGTCGTGCGCGGCGGCCCAGATCCGGCCGGCGGCGTCGAGGCGTACGCCGTCGAAGCTGCCCGCGTCGCACTCGGCGAACACCTCGCCGCCGCGCAGGGTGGCGTCCGCGCCGACGCTGAAGCGCCGCAGGTGCCGATGCCGGGTGTCCGCCACGTAGAGCGTCGACTCGTCGGCGTCGAACGCGAGCCCGTTCGGCTGGGCGAAGTCGTCGGCGACCAGGCGCACCTCGCCGTCGTGCGGGTCGACCCGGTAGACGTGGTTGCCGCCGATCTCGCCCTCGGCGCGGTGGCCCTCGTAGTCGCTGTCGATGCCGAAGCTCGGGTCCGTGAACCAGATCGAGCCGTCGGAGTGCTCGACCACGTCGTTGGGGCTGTTCAGCCGCCGTCCCCGGTAACGGTCGGCGATGACGGTGTCGGTGCCGTCGGGCTCCGTGCGGGTGACGCGCCGGTTGCCCTGCTCGCAGCTCACCAGCCGCCCGCGCCGGTCGACGGTGTGCCCGTTGGCGTAGCCCGCCGGCTGCCGGAACACGCCCACCGCCCCGGTGGTCTCGTCCCAGCGCAGCAGCCGGTCGTTGGGGATGTCACTGAACACGAGGTAGCGCCCGGCGGGGAAGTATGCCGGGCCCTCCAGCCAGCGGCCTCCCGTGTAGAGCCGCTCGACCCATTCGTCGCCGTTGACCCGGCGGAACCGTTCGTCGAGGACCTCGAAGTGAGCCTTCACCCGATCGACCATGAGACACCCTCCCGACTGTCGTTCGGCTGTACGCTATCACCGCTGAACCAGAGTCGACGCAGCATACGTATACCTGAACGAGAGTCGGAGGTTGAGCGTGGATGACATCGACCGGAGGCTGCTGGCGGAGCTGCAGCGGGACGCCGCCCAGCCGTACGCGGCCCTCGCCGCCGCCGTCGGGTTGTCGACCGGCGCCGTCCACGAGCGGGTGCGGAAGCTGCGCGAACATGGGGTGATCCGGCGGACCACCGTCGACGTCGACCCCGTCGCCGTGGGCCGCGGCGTGCTCGCCTTCGTGATGGTCGAGGCGAACGCCTGGATGGGGGACCGCCCCACCCACGAGGCGCTCGCCGCGCTGCCGGAGGTCGAGGAGGCGCACGTGGTGGCCGGCCCCGCCTCGCTGCTGGTCAAGATCAGGGCTGAGTCCCCCGAGCGGCTCCAGGCCAGCCTGCGGCGACTGTTCCAGATCGAGGGCGTCACCGGCACCCGGACCATCGTGGTGCTGGAGACCTTCTTCGACCGCCCGCCGGATCCGCTCGGCCGGTGAGACGCCGGTCGCCACGCCCCGGGCGGGCGTGGCGACCGATCGACGCGGCAGCGGGTCAGTGCTGCTTCTCGCGCAGCTCCGCCATCGACGTGGGCCGGCCGCTGAGGGCGTCCCGCATCCGGTCCACCAGGCCGGCGCCCGGGCCGAGCAGCTTGTTCGCCGGCGGATGGTCCGGGGCGGCCGGGTGCGGCCGGGTCGGTGCCGTCTTCTTGGCCGCCTCCACCTTCCCGGCCAGCTCCACCAGCTCCTCGCGCGCCACCGCCGCCCGCAGGCGGGGGAAGAGGTCCGACTCCTCGTCCTTCACGTGGTGCCGGATCGTGCGGGTCAGGTGCGCCAGCACCTCGTCGAAGCGCGGCTCGGACGGGTCCAGCGACTCCAGCTCCTTCATCGTCCGCTCGGCGTCGGAATGCTCGGAGATCTCGTGCTCGGCGACCTGGTCGCCGTCCGGCAGCGCCTTGCGGGCGGCCGGGTAGACGTACATCTCCTCGGCGACCGCGTGGCGGACCAGCTCGGCGATCATCACGTCGGCCAGCTGCCGGCGGTGCTCGGGGGTGCCCCGCCGGCTCTCCAGCTCCACGAAGAGCGCCTCCACCTCGCGATGGTCGGCGGTCAGGACGTCGACGACGTCCTGACCGGTGGCGTGTGTGTCGGTCATGTCTGCCCCTTACCGGTTGCGGAACGGTCGGCTCTGCGCTGCTGGTACCCCCGAGTCGCCGGCCGAATCCACCGGGTGTCGACGCGGCGGCACGTGCGCGGCGAGGCGGCGCGCGTTCTCCTGCTCGCGCAGCAGCCGGTTCGGCCGCCCGCCCGGGCACGCGGAGTTGTGCGGAGACGCGGGAGGGCCGGTCTCCCCGCGGGGAAGACCGGCCCTCGCCGGTGCCGTCCGGTCAGGACGAGTAGCCGCGCTCGGCGATCCAGTTGGCGACCTTCTCCAGGGTCATCCAGTACTCGCCCTTTGGGGAGGCCGGGTCGGCGATCCGGATCAGGTCACCGCCGTCCCGGTAGCCCACCAGGGTCAGGTAGTGCCCGCCCTCGTACGACTGCGGGTGACCGTCGGTGTCGACCGCGGTGCCCTTGACGTTGGCCACCACCGGCCGGCCCTCGTCCAGGGCGGCGACCACGTCGGCCCGCAGCCGGTCGACCTCCTCCGGCTTGGCCACCGGGCCCGGGATCTCGGTCGTCCGGTACCCGCCGCCGGTCAGCTCGTTGAGCACCCGGGTGGTGTCCAGGGCCGAGTCGGTGCCGGCCTCGGTGGTGCCCAGCATCTTCGCGACCTCGTCCTGCGAGAGGATCTTGCCCTGCGCCGACAGGGCGATCCGGGTCGCGGCCGGGCCGCAGTAGTAGAAGTTGGGCTGCGCCTGGTACTCGATGCCCACCATGCGCTCGGCCCGCTTGTCGGCGCGTCCACCCTTGTTCGGGCGGCCGCCCTTGTCGGCCTGCTCCGCACGCCCGCCCTTGTCGGTGTGCGCCGAGGCGACCGGGGCGGTCGTCACCGGCGCGGCCTGGGCGGCCACCGCCGGTCCGGCGATGCATCCGCCGGCCACCAGCAGACCGGCGACGGAGAGACCGCTCTTGTGAATGATCGGCTTCATGGTCGGGCTCCAATCGGGGGTTTGACGCCTCCGGGGGCCGGAGGCGCAAGCACCGGGAAAGGCGCTCGCCTGGAGGGATTCGACGGCCCGGACCGCAGTGGGCCGCCGGCGTACCAGGGATCCAACGGCCCTGCTGCGCCGGGCATTCCGGGCCCACGGCCGGGGTCCCGGCCGCACGATGAGATGCAACGGCGCCCGGGGCAGCGCGATTCCGGCGTACGGATGCCGCTCGTCACACGCCGTGACGTGCGGCTGACCCGGGGGCCCTGCCGTCGGGCCGGGCCGGTTCCGCAGCGGCGCCCACGGTCGGGCGGGCGGGGGGTCGGCCCCGAACGAACCGGTCAGCCGGTCACAGACTTCCCAGCAGGCGCGTCACGGCGATCTCGATGACGACCCGGTCAGGATTGGGACGCGGCGTCCGGTACCGGTCGGCGTACCGGCGCTCGGCCTCCGCCACGGCGGCCCGGTCGGTGCGCACGACGGCCCGCCCCTCGATGGTGAGCCAGCGCCGCCCGTCGACCTGGCAGACGGCCACCGGGGCGCCCCCGGGGCCGGCGGCGGCGACGTGGCGCGCCTTGTGGGACGTGCCGCTGGTGATCACGCGGGCCAGGCCCGCCGCCGCGTCGAAGGTGACTCCCACCGGCACGACGTGCGGGGTGCCGTCGGCGCGCACGGTGGTCAACGTGGCGAGGTGCCGCTCCCGGCAGAACGCGGCGACCCGCTCGTCGTGCGGTGCCAACCGATGGTCGCCGGCCATGTCCGTCCCCCGTCCTCGCGGTGCGGCTCCGATCATGGCACGAACCGCCCGGGTCGGGACGCAACGGTCGCGGGACAGATCATCGGGCGCCGAGCCGTCCGGTGAGGGGCCCGGCGGTCGTGGGACGGATCACCGGGCGCCGAGCCGTCCGGTGAGGGGCCCGGCGGTCGCGGGACGAATCGCCGGTGGCCGAGTCGTCCGGTCAGGGCACCCGGCGGCCGGTCCGGTCGGCGGGCGGGGTGCCGGGTGCGCCGGGCAGCGGGGGACTCCCGGCGCGCCGCCGCTGGACCAGCCGGCCGAGGTAGATCAGTGCGCCGGTCAGCACGGCCATGTCGTCCAGGTAGATCGGGTCGGGCAGCAGGTCGATCGGCAGCACGGTGTAGAGCAGCGCCCCGTAGAAGGCGACCTTGCCGTTCACCCCGAGCGTGCCGAGCATCCGGCGGGTCCGGATCACGCGGACGGCCAGCAGCACTGCGCCGACCAGCGTGGCGAGCGCCACGACGCCGACGACGATCCACGCCTCCCTGGACATACGGCCACGCTAGCCCAGCCGGGCCAACCCTGCCCGGAACCGCCGGGCCGGCCGCGTCGCCCCGGTCAGTACGCGGCGACGGCCGCCCGCCCCCGGGCCACCGAGGACACCTCGCGGCCGGACACCGCCGGGAGTTCCCGGGTCTGCTCACCCGTCCCCTCGATCAGCGGCAGCAGCGACTGCGACTCCTCGGGTCGGCTGTTGACCGCGGCGAACGCCTCGTCCCGCAGGCTGCGCGCGGCCTCGGCGGCGCGTTCGGCGGCCCGCCAGGCGGCCTGCTCCCGGTCCCGGGCGGCCTGCTGCCGCGCGAACAGGTTGTCCCGCACCGCCCGGCGCAGCACCAGCTCCTGCTCGACCGGGTGCAGGCGCGGATCCCACCCGTTGCGGTGTGCGAAGACGTCGCTGAGCTGCTCCACCGACAGCTCCTTCCGCCAGTACGCGTCCAGCGCGGCCCGGTGCAGGAAGCGCTCGCGCTCGGCGTACTCGGCCGGGGTCCGGGGGGTGCTCGGCAGGGGCATCGCCTCGGCGGTCGCCAGCCGGCGGACGTCGGCCTCGGCGGCCTCGTACGCCTGCCAGGCCGCCTCGACCGCCTCCTGCGCGGTCAGCCACTCGGCCCGCAGTCGGGCGGCGGTGGTGCCGGCCCGCTCCGCGGCCACCGCGATCTCCTCCGCGTACCGGGACCGCTCGCGTTGCTCCTCGGCGCGTTCCAGCTCGCTCGGCATCGCCGCGCGGCGGATGCGGGCGCCCGCGTCGAAGCGGAGTCGGCCCGGCCGCAGCAACAGGCCGGCGACGGTGACGGCGATGACGCCGAGCAGGCTCAGCCAGATCGCGGCGGCCCGCGGCACGTCGAGCAGTACGGAGGAGAGCACGGTCTGCATGGTCAGCACCTCGCGGTCGATCGAGGGATATCGACGTGGTCGTGCCCGGCGGACGGGCGGATGGGCATCGTGGGCGCTTGCGGGCGTACCGCGGCAGGTGGTCGTCTCCGGCGGGGCCCGCGGGAAACGGTCGGGCGGACCGGCGCCGAGGCGGCCGGGGCGGCGTGGCGGTCCACGCGGTGGCGGGCCGGAGCCGTGGCGGCCGGAGTGCCGGGAGACGGCCCGGTCGGACGGCCTCGCGCTGCGGGAGGAGCTCCGCCGCGGCGGCCGATCGCCTCGGGGACGGCGGCCGACGGGTCAGGCGGTCGGTGGACCGCGCCGGGTGGGAACGCCACGACCGGGGTCGCGGGCCGGCACGTCCGGGCGGGCGGTCGACGCGACCGGGGTCTCGGTCCGGCGGACGGTTGGCGGGGCGGCCGTGTCGGCCACCCGCTCGGCGGCCGGCTCCCGGTGCGGCAGCGGCCGGTCGACCGGGGCGATCGCGGCGACCGGTGTGCTCGCGGCGACCGGGCCGAGGGTGGGGGTGGCCGGTGCCGGTGCGGCGGCCACGCCGCCGAGGCCGACGGCGAGCACCAGCGCGGCGACGGCCAGCCGGGTCAGCTCGCGCAGTGAGCGCAGCGTGACCGACCAGAACGGGTCGGTGGACGCTGCGGACGGCACCCGTCCAACCTATCGCCCATGCACGGACCGCGCAGCGCGGCGGCGGCGTCGGACCGGGTGACCGCCACCACGTCGTCCAGGGTGGACCCCGCCCTGCCCCGCCCCGTCCTGGCCGGGGCCGGGCTGACGCCGCCGGTCCTTCCGCGCCCCGCCCGGCGGGCCGCGGCCGCGCCGGTCTGCGCGACGGTATGGCCGATCCGCCGCGTCGGCTCGCGTCGGCGGCACCGGGCCGCGGTCGCCCGGGAGGGCGGAGGATCGGTACGGTGGAGCGCATGATCCTGCCCCCCAGCCGTACGAGCGCGGAGGCGCACCTCTACATGGACCTGCGGCCCTGCTCCTGCGGCGAGGCGCGGTTCGCCCGGCAGAGCGCGGTCGTGGCGCTCGAGGACGGCGACCTCGCCGCCCGCTACACCGGTGCCTGCCCCGCCTGCGGCCAGCCGCGCGAGTTCACCTTCCGGCTGCCGGCCGAGCCTGCCGTGGCCCCTGCCGGTGGCTTCCGCTACGGCGGGGACGAGCCGTCGCAGCTGCTCGATCCCGGCGAGTGGCTCCGGGTGGCCGACACGTACGCCAGGTCGGTGCCGGCGGTCGGGGACGCGGGGCAGCCGGCCCGGGCCACGCTGATCCGGGCCGTCGCGGCGCTGGACGAGGTGCTCAAGTTCATCCCGCCCGGCGAGGACGTGGTGCCCGCCGCCGCCTGCACCAGCGAGTGGGGGCGCGACCTGCGCCAGCGGGAGCCGGGTCGATTCCGGCGCGGCCGGCTGGCCGCGGTCCGCGACACGTACGCCGGGATGCTGCCGCAGGCCGTCTGAGCGAACCGCGCGTCGCCCTCGACCCCCGCACGGCACCGGCGCGACCCGCGGCCGGGATGCCGGCCGCATCGCGTCGAGCCCTTCCGGCAGTGACACCGTCCCGCGCGGTCGGTCCTCAGGCCCGCCAGGTCCCGGAGGCGGCGATCCTCACCGGCGGGCCTCGTCCAGGCAGGCGGCGTTCGCGCCGACCAGCAGGGGCAGCGCGGCCAGGAACTCGCCCAGCACGTGCCGGGGGTCGTGCTCGCGGGCATCCGCCACCTCGGCCCGCGCGCCGGCGTCGGCGAAGACCTGGCAGACGTCCCAGAGGCTGGCGCCCACGCTGCTCCACTGCCACACGTCGTGCACCAACGCCGGCATCCGCAACACCGGCGCGGCGCCGAAGAGGCCGATGTTGTAGCGCAGCGGGTCGTCGGGGGTGTTGCCGAGCGACACCATGAGTGGGAGCACCCGGTGCGCGCGGGCGAAGTCCACCACGTCCGGCGCGTCCGGCGTGATCTCCACCAGCAGGCCGTCCTCCAGGAACTCCGCGACGATGCGGTCCGGGTCGGCCACGCCGAGCTGCCTGGCGGCATCGGTCACGGCGGTCCGGTCCCAGATGGCGTCGGGCCGGTCCACCGGACGGTGCGCCGCGGCCCAGACCGCGAACGCCTGTGGGTCCTCCAGGGTCACCGAGAGGCGGCCGATGCTCAGCGAGTGGTACTTCACCGGGGCGCTGACGGCCGGGTGGAACTCCCCGGTGTAGCGCCCCACCGGCAGGATCAGCGGATCGGCCATCGCGGGGTTCCTCGTCGTATCGGTCACGGCAGCGGCTCCAGGTAGACGACGCTGGCCGCGAGCAGGAGGTGGGCGGTACCGAGGAAGGCGGTGAGCAGCCGTTCCGGGTCGACCAGGTCCGGTTCGGTGCCGCCGGCCTCCCGTTCCTCCTCGGCGAGCGCCTGGCACATCGTCCAGAGGCTCTCCCCGGACGGGCACCGTTCCCACATGTCGTAGACCGTGCGCGTGACGCTCACCACCGGGTGCTCGAAGAAGCCGATCGACCAGAGCCAGGGTTGCTCGGCGCTGTTGCCCAACCCGAGCATGCGGGCGCCGACCCGGTGCCGGCGGGCGAACTCCACCGCCTCGGCGGGGGCGACCTCCACGGCGAGCCCTTCGGCCAGCAGCCCGTGCAGCAGCGGGGCGCTGTCGACACCGGGCAGCCGCGCGGCGGCCGCGTCGCGTACCGCGGGCAGGGTCCAGGGCTCCTCGGCCGGTCGGTCGCCGGCGCCGTGCGCCAGCGCCCACAGGGTGAAACGCTGGTCGTCCAGCTCCCACACCTCGTCGCCGAGGCGGACCCGGTGGTAGCGCTCGGTCGAACCGGCCACCGGGTGGAAGGTGCCGAAGAACTGCCCGACCGGCAGCAGCAGCGCCTGCCCGGTTTGCGTCGTGGTCATCGCGGCTGGTCCTCGTGGTGGGAGTGGCCGGCCTCACCGGGCCGGATGATCTGCGCCGGCGGCAGGTCGGACAGGCCGATCGGGGTCAGCCGGCCGAGGAAGTGTCCGAGCGTGCGGGCCACCGGGACGAGGTGCCGCTCCCGTGCGGCGGCACCCGCGGGCCCGATGGGCCCACCCAGGCCGGTGTCCGGCAGGAAGTAGACACCCTCCTCCGCCATGTCGCGTGGCCGCAGCGAGAGCATCAGGAGACCGCCGGAGAGGTTCGCGATGACCAGCCAGTCCGGCGACAGCCAGGGATCCCGGTGTACGCGCTGCGCGTGCACCAGGTCGAACGGCGGGTACTGCGGATGCACACCGAACAGGGGGCGTTCCGGGATGAGCGCGAACGGCAGACCCGGGACGTGGTGCTCCACCTCGGGCTGCGCCCCGTTGTTCCTCTGCAGCCAGCCGCGGTAGTCCGGCGGCAACGGGGTGCCGAGTTCGGCCTCCACCGCCCGCAGTTGTGCTTCGTCGAGCTGACCGTAGGGCCGCAGCCGGGCGGACTTCCAGACGTGGCCGGTCGGTGGCGTCATCACCTCGTTCTCGTCGACCCGTCGGACGATCACCCGCCACTCGTCCGCGTTCTTCATGTCGACGTCCGCGAAGCGCCAGGTCTCGTCGCCCACCGGGAAGGTCTCGCCGAGGACGACCTCGTAGTCGTCTCCCTCCCCGTCGCGCCAGGGCATGACGTTGATCTCCGCCCGGACCGGGGGACCCTCGTCGATCCACCGAACGCCGAGCCGGGCCGGCCCGATGTCCGACGGCACGTTGTTGCGGATGGACATGACGTCCGTGTAGGAGCGCAACGGCTCTCCTCCCAGCTCTCTTCTCGGCACGGTCACCCGTCCAGCATGTCGTGCAGCGTCGCCTCGTCGGGCAGCGCGAAGCCGAGCACCTCCCGCGCGATCCGCTCGGCCTCCGCCCGGCCGACCGGCAGCGAACCTCCGGGACGGGGGGACGCACCGCCGGCCGTCCAGTGGAGGGCGCGCTGTCCGCGTGCGGACGACTCCGACACACCCAGGCCAATCACCGTACCGTCGGCGGCGAGCAGGGCGTAGTAGGCGATGACGTACCCGAACTCCTCCAGGTGGGTCCGCCCGAGGGTGTGCGGGCGGGTCGGCTGCTCCGGGGGCTGAGCCGGTCCCACCGGCGCCTGCGAGGGCATCGGCGGAACCGGCGGAACCGGCGCCTGCGAGGGCATCGGCGGAACCGGCGGCTGCGGAGCCACGGCGGCTGCGTGTGGCGGGGTTGGCTGCGGCTCCAGGTGGGCGAAGCTCCGGTCCATCAGATCGAGGAACTCCCGCACCGACATCGGGGTGGGATGCCTCGTGTTCCATGGGTTGCGCAGCTGCACCTGGCCGTTGCTGACGGCCACCACCTCGTAGGCGTGTCCGGGATAGAGCTTGTGCGGAAGCGTGTCCCGGATCGCCGCCGGGTAGTGCTCCTTCTGCATGGTGCTGGTGATCACCGGGCTGCCGGCGGCCAGCAGCGCGGCCAGCCGGGCTTCGACGGCGGCCTCCCGCCCGGGTGCGTGGTCGAACAGTTCAGAACGACTCGGTATCCCGGTGAGCTGGGTAAGGAGCTCAGCCTGCATTCGCGGGGTGCTGCCGACGTTCAACCGGGCGTATCCGGTCGGCGCGGCCACGTGTGGATCGTTCGGGCTGTGCCAGGAGGACCAGTCGCGCTGCCACTGCTCATGCCGTTCGGTGCTCCAGGTCCGATCCACCGCCGCCAGCGCCTTCTCCAACAGCGACGCCCAGGAGCTGCCGTTCGCGGACTGGTCGGCGTAGGCGGTCGCGCCGTTCTGGCCGGGACGGAGCGGCACGTCCGGGCGCACGGTGACCCGCAGTCGCCGGCCCGTCGGGTTGATCGCGCCGCCGAGCAGGGTGCTCTCGTGCAGCAGCACGTCGACGGTGCCGTCCGGGTTGGGCCGGAAGAGCTGGGCGATCGCGTCCGGCCGGTGGCCGGCGACGGCGGCCACGCTGGCCAGCATTCCGCAGTCGCCGAGCATGCCCTGCTGCACCTGCTCCCGCCGGGGCGGCCCGTCGAAGATCGGCGCGGGCTGGCCGGTCTGCGCGTCGCGCGCCTGGCCGTACTCGGGGGCGGGCTGGCCCGGCTCCGCGGCCGGCAGCGTGACCCGGTCGGCGACCACCGCGGTCTCACCGGCCGTGACGGTCGCTCCGACCTCGACGTCCAGCGGCGGCGCGCCGGGCACCAGCCCGTGCAACGCCCGGGCGAGTACGTCCGGCACCAGGGCCAGCACCCGCGCGTTGGTCAGGTAGTGGAAGTCGTGCGTGTTCAGCACCGCCATGGCGGCGGGGTTCGCGCCGTACTCGGCCCGGAACGCGACCCGGGCGCGAACCCGGTCCTCGGCCAGCAGCGACTGCCGCCCCACCTCCGTGCCCAGGTCGAAGGCCGCCCGCGACTCCGCCAGCCGGAACTCCGGCGCGCCGTCGAGCACGTACGGTCGCAGGTCGAACCGGCCGGTCAGGTCGACGTACACGCCCTCGGCGGCGATCCGGGCGGCGAGCTGCGGATCCACCTGCCGGATCAGGTCCAGTTGGGCCGGCGGCATGGCGATGATCTGCCCGGCGCAGGCCGGCATCCGGGGCAGACTGGACTGGGCCTGCTCGCCCTGGACGGCCAGTTCACGCAGGCGGGCGTCCACCGCGGCGGCCGAGGGCACCTGGGAGTCCGGAGCCAGCCGGGCCCGGTAGTCGATCGCGCGGAAGCGCTCGACGGCGTTCGTCGGGTTGCCGCTGAGCACGCCAGCGATCGACTCCGGAGTCACCAGCGGCACGCTCAACTGCATCAGACGGGTGGAGACGTCGCCGGGGAGGACGCCCCAGCGGGCGTGCGCGTCCGGGGTGCCCAGGCGCAGCCCGAGATGGTCGACCAGGGCGTCGATCTCGGTCCGGAGGGTGAGCCGGGTCGCCGGATCCGCGTCGGCGTACGACGCGGCGAGGATCCGCAGCTCGGCCAGCCGGCCGTGGTCCTGCGCGGTAAGGCCGGCGGGGTCGATCGGCCCGTCGCGGTGGTCGGCGTCCAGCTGACCGACCAGGGCCTGGCCGGATTCGTGCAGCGTCACCAGCTCCGCCACCTCGTGCGCCAGCGCCCGGGTGACCGCGGCGTCGGTCGCCCGGTCCGACACGGTGAGCGTGAACGAGCCGTCCAGGTTCCGCACCGTCTGGGCCACCACGCCGTCGGCGAGCGGGCCGGCCGCCACGCCCAGCGACAGCGGGTTCAGTCCGGCCACCCGCACCTCGAACCGGTCCGGGGTGACCGCGACGATCTGGTCCGCCCGCGCGGCGCCGGCCACCGTGGGCAGCGCGGCCCGGGCCGCGTCCACCACCGCCGCGGCGTCAGCCGCCGGCCGACCGAGCCCGTTGAACGACGAGTCCGGCACCGCGGTGGTAGTGGTGTGGGCCAGCTCGACGTGCGCGTACCAGGGGCTCATCAGGTCGAGGAAGGCGCGCACCGGCATCGGCGTGGGGTGGCTGCTGTTCCACGGGTTGCGCAGCTGCACCTGACCGTTGGCGACGCCGACCACCTCGTAGGCGTGCCCGGCGTACAGGCCGTGCGGAAGCGTCGCGGTCTGGTACGCCGACGCCGGCTGGGTGCCGGTGATCACCGGGCTGCCGGCGGCCAGCAGTTCCGCCAGCCGGGCCTCGGCCACGGCCTCCTGACCAGGTGTGGTGTCCAACTGGTCCACCGACGTCGGCAGGCCGGTCAGCTGGGTGAGCAGCTCCGCCTGCATCAGTCGCGAGCTGCCGTTGTTCAGCCGCGCGTAGCCGAGCGGGGCGGCCTGGCTGTCGGGCACGCCGGGTCGGCTGGTCCACAGTTGCTGCCACTGGTCGTGGCGTTCCTGCGTCCAGGTCCGGTCGATCGCGGCGATCGCCTTCTCCAGCAGCGACGCCCAGGCCACGCCCACCGACGACTGGTCCGCGTAGGCCGTCCGGCCGGCCGGGCCGGGTCGCAGCGGCACGTCCGGCTGCACGGTGACCCGCAGCCGCCGCCCGGTCGGCGTCACCGAGCGGCCGGGCAGGCTGCTCTCGTGCAGCAGCACGTCCACCGTCCCGTCCGAATTGACGTGGAACAGGTCGGCGAGCGCGGCGGGCAGGTGGCCGGCCACCGCGCCGATGACCGCGATCATGCCGCAGTCGCCGAGCATGCCCTGCTGCACGTCCTCGCGCTTGGGCGGCCCGTCGAACAGCGGCGGCGGCTGGCCGGTCTGGCCGTCGAGCGCCTGCCCGTACGCCACGGCCGGGGTGCCCGCCTCGGCGGCCGGCAGGGTGACCCGGTCGGCGACCACGGCGGTCTCCGCCGGGCCGACGACGGTGGCGGTGGTCTCCGCGGTCGTCGCCTCGGCGATCGGGCTGAACCCGCGCAGGACCCGGGTCAGCGCGTCCGGCACCAGACCCATCACCCGACCCGCGCCCAGGTAGTGGAAGTCGTGGGTGGCGAGCAGTGGAACCGGCTGGCCACCGGCGAGACCACGTAGCGCGGCGCGTGCCCGGACCCGGTCCTCGGCGAGCAGCGCCTGCCGGCCGGCCGGCGTTCCCAGGTCGAACGCCGCCCGGGCGTCACCCAGGCCGATCTCGGGCTGGCTGTCCACCGCGTACGGTCGCAGGTCGAACTGGCCGGTCAGGTCGACGTACACGCCCTGGGCGGCGATCCGGTCGGCGAGCTGCGGGTCCACCTGCCGGATCGCGTCCAGCTGAGCCGGCGGCATGACGATGATCTGCCCGGCGTACGCCGGCATCCGCGGCAGGCTGGTCTGGGCCTGCTCGCCCTGCACCGCCAGCTCGCGCAGCCGCGCGTCGATTTCGGCGGTCGACGGCACCTGGAAGTCCGGGGCGAGTCGCGCCCGATAGTCGATCAGCCGGAACCGCTCGACGTCGGTTAGCGCCGGGCCGCCCTGCAGCACCCGGGTGACCGACTCGGACGTCACCGACGGCACGCTCAGGCGCAACAGGTGCGCGACCGCGTCCCGCGGCATAGCGGCCCACCGCGCGGGTGCGGCCGGATCACCCACCCGCAGGCCGAGATGGTCGACGAGGGCGTCGATCTCGGCGCGCACGGCGAGCCGGGTGGCCTGGTCGCCGGTCTCGTACTCGGCGGCGAGCAGGCGGATCTCGGCCATCCGGCCCCGGTCGTGCGCGGTGAGGCCGGCCGGGTCGATCAGCCCTTCGACGTTGCCCGGGTCGAGCGGTCCGACCAGGGCCTGCCCGGACTCGTGCAGCGCCACCAGCTCGGCGACCTCGTGCGCGAGCGCCCGGGCGATGACGCCGTCCACGGCCCGGTCCGAGACGGTCACCGTGAACGACCCGTCCGGATTGCGCGTCGACTGGGCCACCACCCCGTCGGTCAGCGGGCCGACGGTCAGCTCCACCCGCAGCGGGAACAGGTTGGCCGCGCGCACCTCGAAGCGGTCCGGCGCGACGGCGGCGACCTCGTCCACCCCGGCGTACGGGGCCACCTGCGGCAACGCGGCCCGGGCGAGGTCCAGCACCGCGGCCGGGTCGGCCGTCGGCCGCCCCAGACCGTGGAAACCCGAGTTCGGTACCGCCGCCGCCGTGATCCGCCCAGGGTCGGCGCCGGTGTCGGGGTCGCCGCTGCTCGCCGGGTCCGTGCGGTTCTCCGGGTTGCTGCCGTTCCCGGGGTTGGTCGCGGTCGGGTCCGCCTGCCCACCGTCGGCTGCGCCGAAGAGGCGGGACAGCAGGCCCGCGCGGCGGTGACTCTCCGCCAGCCGCTCGGCCAACCGGCCGGTGGCCGACTCGGCGGCGCTCAGGCGGCCCTCGAGCCGGTCGGCCGCCCGTTCCAGCTCGGCGATCGGCTCGTTCAACCGGTCGACGACCTGGTCCACCCTGTCGGCGGCGTCCCGGGCGTCGCTGCGCGCGTCGAACCGGCTGCGCACGTCGTCGGTGGCGAGGCCCCGCCGCTTGGCGTGCCACTTCGCCACCCCGATCACCGGCGCGGCGGCCACCGCGGCGATGGGGATCACCGGCGCCAGCGGACTGGCCACCGCGAAGGCGACCGCGGTCGCCGCGGCGGCGGTCGCCCCGGTGGTCAGCACACTCGACACGAGGTAGGTGCGCAGGCGGGGAATGCCCGATGGACGGGCGTCCTCGGCGGCCCGCCGTTCGGCCCGGAGCGTCCGGAGCTGCCGCGTCCGGCCGGCGCGGTCGCCGCCGAACTCCGCGACCACCTGCTGAGCCTCGGGGGGCAGCTGCGCGATCCGGTCCGGCGCCCCGAGCATGCCATCCCGCAGACCCAGCCGGTCGATGACCGCGTGCAGCTCGCGCAGGGCCGGCTTCAGCGAGACGGGATCAGCGGTACGCACCTGGTGCGCGGCCGTCTGCAACTCCCAGGCGTCGGCCCTGCTCAGCCGGTCCGGACCGGTCGCATCGGGCGTACCGTCCGGGTCCGGCGTGGCGGCCGGGTCGGGTGTGGTCGTGCCACCGAGCGTGGTCGGGGTTTCGGTCGACCCGCGCGAGGCGGTGTGCCTCTGCGCCAGCCGGTCCATGGCCGCGTTGATGTCGTCGAGGCGCCGCGAGGCCGCGTCGAGCTGCCGGGCGGCGTCGGTCACGGCCGTCGCCGGCGGGCCGGCGATCCCTTCCACCCGTGACGTGGGGTCCGTCGCCGGGTTGGGGTTGGCCAGGTCCCAGGCCCGGCGGGCGTCCTTGATCCGGGCCTCGACGCGCTTGAGCAGCAGGTCGCGGAGCGGACCGACGAGCCCACCGGCCAGCATGCCGGCCGGCCCGGTCCCGGCGGCGACCTGGAGGGTTTGGGCCACCCCGACCGTCGTCCCGGCCTGCACCAGTGGGCCGGGCGCCTGCTCGACGGCGTAGACCCCGATGCTCGGCACGTTGCTCGGCCGTTGGGCGCTGTCCGTCGCGTGTGCCGGTGGGCGGGTGAACAGCCGTGCCGCCCGGTCGGCCAGACCCCGACGCCCGTGCCGCTCGACCACCGGCCGCAGCTCCGCCGGCACCAGCTCACGGCGCTGATCCGCACCCGGCGTGCCCTCCCGCAGACCGAGCTGGTCGACCAGGACCCGCAACTGCCGGGCCACCGACGGGCGCTCCAGCAGTCCTGCGGCCTCGTGCCGCGCGGCAAGCTCGGTGAGCCGTTGCAGCGATGCCGCGTCGCGCGGGTCGACCGACCCGGCAGCGGCCGGGCCGGTCGACGTCGCCGGGTCGGTCGACGCGCGGGCCTCGGGGGTCGTGGTGACGTCCGGCGCGGCCAGCCCCGCCCAGGCCGGGTCACCGAGGAGCAGGCGGCGGAGCGAGTCGGCGACGCCGTTGCGGCGCTGCGCCTCGGCGAGCCGGCGTTCCAGGTCGGCCAGGCGCTGCTCCAGGTCGGCCGTCCGTCGCGCGGCGGTCGCGGCGCGGTCGGCCACTGCGCTGATCGGGTCGGCGAGCGCCTCGGCCGCCTCGGACAGCAGCGCCTCCGCCGGCAGCGCGGGGTGTTCCGCGTCCCAGGTGTCCCGGGCGTCCTTGGCGGCGGCCTCCTTGCGGGCGATCACCGGGTCGACCGCCACGCCGGTCGCTGCCGCGGCCAGCGCGCCCGCGATGCCGAACCAGCCGAGCTTCAACTGGCCGAGGAGGTCACCGACCCCCGCGATCGCGGCGGCCGTCAGCAGGTTCGGCGCGGTCTCCGCCACCGACATCCACCAAGGCGCGACCTTGCCCGGCCGCTGCCCATCGGCCGGTTGGCGGTCGATGACCACCCGGACCCGCTCCCGGACCGCGGTCGTCCGCGAGTCGCCGAACCGGTCGACGAGCGGCCGCACGTCGGCCGGCAGCAGGTCCCGGCGCTGGTTCGCGCCCGGCGTCCCCTGCCGCAGCCCGAGGCTGTCGAGCAGCGCCCGGATCTCCCGGCCCGTGCCGAGCCGGGACCACGGCCGCGCCCCGTCATGACGGGCGACAAGACTGCGCAACTCGGCGAGCCGTCCGTGCTCGTGCGGGGTCAACCCGACGACGGGCGGACCATTCCGGCCGTCGGGCGACGTCGGCGTACCGCTGCCGGGATCGCGGCCGGCCGCCGCCGAAGGGTCCCCGCCGATCGGCGGGAACCGGCGGGGCCGGCCCATCAGCCGGTGCCGGCGCTCGCCCTGGCGCAGTTGCTCCTGGACGGCCGCGGCCTGCTCGCCGAGCCCGGTCACCGCCTCGCCCAGCTCCTGGAGCGCCGAGGCCGCGTCGCCGGTGCGGGCGGCGAGCGCCTCCCCGGTGGTGGTGTCCGTCTCCGCGGCGGTGCGGGCGTCCTGACGGGCGTCGTACCGCGCCCGCCGGTCCTCGGCGGCCAGGCCGGCCCGCTTGGCCATCCACTTCGCCGGTCCGGTGGCGATCGCTCCGACGAGCGCGCCGGCGCCCAGCATCACGGCGACCTCCGGCCGGCCGCCGGCGTCCAGGGTGAGCTTCACCGCCAGCGCGGCCAGGAGAGAGTTCACGGTGAAATGCGTGACCAGGTACGTCCGCATCCGGGGGAGACCGGTGGGGCGGGCGTTCGAATCCGCCTCGGCGGAGCGGCGGTCGGCGCGCAGCCGGGAACGCTCGCTCGTCCGGGCCGCACGCTGGCTGGTCGCGTCGGCCAGCGCGGCCCGCGCCTCGGCGGGCAGGGCCGCGACCCGCTGCTCGGCGCCGAGCATGCCGTCACGCAGGCCCAGCCGGTCCACGATGGCGGCCAGCTCGCGTCGCGCAGCCGACTGGGACCACCTGTCCGCGGTCCGGACCTGGTGCGCGGCCGTCACCAGCTCGGCCACGTCGGCGGGGGTGAGCGGCGTGACGACCGGTGCGCCCTCCGCCAGCGGCTGCCCGAGGGCGGCCAGCTCGGCAACCTCGTGCGCCAGCGCACGCTCGATCACCGCGTCGGCGGCCCGGTCGGAGACCGTCACCACGGCCGTTCCGTCGGTGTCGAACGCGCTGGCCGCGACCGCGCGGTCGGGGACCGGGGCGCTGGTCACCCGGAGGTTGAACTGACTGCCGTCGGCGCGGGTGACCTGGTACGTCCCGTCGGTCAGGGCGGTCACGGCCTGCACGCCGGCGTGGGCGGCCAGACCGGGCAGCGCGGCCCGCGCCCGGTCGAGGACGGCGTCAGGATCGGCCTGCGCCCGGCCCTCGCCATGGAAGGCCGTGCCGGGCAGTGCGCTCGCGGTGATCGGTTCGCCCGTCGCCACGCTGCCGTCGGTGGACGCGCCGCTGTTGCCCGGGGTCGCCGGCCGCGCGGCGCGGTCGGTGTCGAGGCCCGGTGCGGTCGTGTCGGCGTCGACGTCCAGGTCGCCATCGAGGCCCGGTGCGGTCGTGTCGACGTCGACGTCGGTTGAGGTCAGTCCGGCTGGTCCACCTTCGGCCACACCTGCCGCCCGGTCACCCGGCCCTCCCGGCGCGCCGCCGCGTACCGCTTCATCACCAGGGGTGGCGGCAGGCTGGGATGGGCCGTCACCACTCCCGTCTCGTCGATGATGAAGACCCCCTGGCCCAGATGCCTGCCCTGCGCCCGGTCCTGCGGAGAGAGCGTCTCCTGGGCCGCCCAGCCGAACTCGAACGGGAACACCGCCACCGGGTTGCTGGTCCCCAGCAGTCGGGTCATCAGTTGCCGGGCTTCCTCCCTGGTCATCGGCATCGCTCGGTTGCACCTCCATCGACCACAGGTCGTACGTCCCTTCAACGTAGTCGCCGGGCAGCACGTCCGAGATGGTGTCGCCCTGCTGCGGGTCCCACCAGACCGGCCCGTCCGCGCCCTCCGGGTAGACGATCAGGAAGGCGTGCTGCGCGGCCCCGCGCACGTTGCCGTCCTCGTCGAGCTGGGGCTCGCCGGTGTTCTCGTCGAAGGCGAGCCACTCGACGACGACGACCGCGGCCGACCCCGGCCCGGCGTCATGGATCCGCTGGTAGAGCTGTTCGTACCGGTCGGCCACCGCCGCAGCGCGTTCGCCGGGGGTGGACGGCATCGCGTCGCTGTCGCCGGTCCACTCGCCGCCGAGCCAGCTCTGCACCCGGCCGAAGCCGTCCAGCTCACCGGTCACGGTGTCGATGGAGCCGTCCTCGAGCTGGTCCGGCCAGCGCGGCAGGGCCACCTGGGGATCGCCGAAGAAGCTGGCCAGCGCCGCCAGGGCGCAGTCGATGCAGTTGTTGCTCCGGCCGGGCTGGCCCACCCCGCCGTCGTTGATCAGCTGGCCGTACGGGTGGGTGGACGGATCGGCGAAGACGGCGTACCCGTCGGGGGTCCGGAGGCTGTCGGCGACATCGTCCTGGAACCGGGGATCCTCCAGCGGCGCCAGCTCGTCCGGCCCGAAACGCCGGGTGTCCGGCATCGGCCAGCCCTGCATGTCCGGGTAGCCCTGGGTCTGGTCGTCGTCCCCGGGCGGCTCCTCGACGGTCTGCTCGCCGGCCGTCTCCCCGGTCGACGGGGCACCGTCGGTCAGGTCACCCGGCGGCAGATCGCCGTCTAGGACTGGACCCCGCCCCCCGCTGGCCAGGCCTTCTCGTCCGCCTCGCGGGCCATGATCCGTCGTACCACCGCCCGGAAGGCCATGTCTTCCCGCTGGTCCGCCACCCGGTACGTCCGGTCCAGCTTGTTGATGGTCAACTGCCGGTCCATCATCGGATGTCCGAAGAGGTAGCGCACCTCCTGGTCGGTCTCCTCGGCCTTGCGGAAGCGTTGCAGTATCGCCATCCCGGTGTCCCCAACTATCAAGATCCTCCCCGGTGCGCTCGGGGACGTTCTGTTCCCAGTTGAACTGCTCGTTTGCATACGCGTGCGCCTCAGCGTACGTCGCATTCGGCTGTTCGCGTGCGTAGCGCAACTCGCGCAGTTCGTGCTCGAGCAGCACCACGTCCTGGGGCAGCGGCTCACCGCCGCGGAGGCGGATCCACGCCTCGGCGATGTCCGCGTCCGGCTCGAAGCGGCCGAGCTGGTGGCCGACCACGTCCCCGTTGTCGTCGTAGACGTTCAACAGATGCTCGTCGACGAGCAGGTGCTGTTTGATCTGTTGGATCTCGGCCACGCTGAAGCCGACCGAGCCATGGGCGCGCGGCACCTGCGCCAGGTTCTCCGCTATCTGCGCGACGTCGGTCGGATCGGACCGGAACACCTCGTACGCGCGGGCCGCCCAGCGATCCTGGGCTGTTACATCGAGCACGTTACGCGGGCGGATGGCGCCGCCGCTCTGCGAGGCGTCCGGGCTCGCGGTGGTCGACGTGTCGGCCGCTGGGTCGTCGACGGTCGGGTCGCCTGGCGGCAGATCTCCGTCAACTCCGCTTCCGTCGGCCGGCTGGTCCTGGGCAGCCTTGGTGTCGGCGGCGCCAGGCTCGGCGTCCTGGTCTGCCCGTGCCGTGGAGTGCGGCGGCACCGGTTCCGGCCTGGCGGCCCGGGCGTCGGCGTCGGTCCGGGTGACGCTCGGCGTGAACGGGTCACCTTGGGCGTCGAGCGTGATGGACCAGACGTTGTCGACACCGTCGCTGTAGACCGGGTCGGTGTCGGAGACCGTCCGCGCCTGAACGTCGACCCACACGATCGTGCCGTTGTGGTTCACCGCGTTCCAGGTGTGCGCCCGGCCGCTGGCGTCCGTCGCGGTGGTGATGATGAGGGCAGCCGAGCCGTGGCCGGCCTCCCGAAGAGCGGCGGCGATCTCGGCCAGTCCGGACGTGCCGGTGCCGCGGTGGCTGAAGGTGGTGCGCAATGCCTGTTCCTGCCGGGCAGTGCTGTTGCGCTCGACGGTCGCCGCGTCCGCCGTGGCCGCTGCCACCTCGGGCCGGCCGAACCAGGTGGACAGGAAGGAGAGGCCGGCGTCGGCGCAGTTGCGGTCCCGGCCGGGTACCGTCGGGCCTCCGTCGTTGACCAGGCCCGCCCAGTTGCCCACGCGGGGGTCAGGGTGCACCTCGGGCCGGCCGGTGTCCGGGTCGCGGGGCACGGCATCGTCCAGTGCCTGCTGGTCGGCCTGGTCCGGTGGCACCAAGCCCTGGGGATCCCCGTACGGACGGGAGTCGCTCAGCGGTCGCCCGTTGCCCACCACCCCGGGCACCGGCGGCTGGTAGTTCGCCGGCAAACGCTCCGTATCTTCGATCGGGTCGACGTTGAACTGTGGCAGGAAGTGCGTGCAGGAACGGCACGGGGACCGGTAGTGGCCCAGGTCGTATCGAACCCCGGCGTCATCGAAGCCGGTGGCGACCTGGTGTGTGACGATTTTCGACCCCTGGAAGGCGTCCAGGGCGTACTGCTCGAAGTTCCCTGGCTCGCCAGCCTCCCGCCACTGCTGCTCGAGCCGGTAGAGCTGATCCGACACCAGCGCGACCTCAGCGCACTTGCCGTGGCCGGCCCCAGGTCTGCCCAGGGCGGCTTCGGTCCGGCGGAGGGCGGCCTCGGCGAGCGGGTGCACCGCCGGTCCGGTCGGCGGATTGGTGCTCTTGTCGACCGTCATGCTGGTGTGGGTGGTGATGTCGCCGTTCGGCATCATCAGCGCGCCCGCCATGCCCGGCATCTTGCCCTTGGAGATCGTCTTGGCCTTGACCGCCGTCCGGACGGTCTCGGCCAACGTCCGGGACGCCTCGATGAGCATGCGCTCGGCGTCCGGGCCGGTCGGGTCGCCGGGGACGGTGATCGGGTCGAGGTGCCAGCTGTAGGTGCCACGACCGGTCGGGCCGGTGGAGCGGGTCAGCGTGGTCGGGTCGACCGTCCCGTTGTTGGCGTTCGGCGCGGTCGGGGTGCCGCTGTTCGGATCGTTGTTGGTCGACACCGGGACGAGCACCACGCCGTCGGCGGAGGTCCGCTGGGCCGGAACGGCATCCGCCGCCGGGTCCGTCGTCGCGTCGGTGTCGGCCTCGGGGTCTGCCGACGGGTCAGGCGTGCTCGACGGGTTGGTCCCGGTCGCGTCGGGGACGGCCGGCGCGGCGTCCGGGCGGGTCGAGCCGTCCGGCGCCGCGGCGACGTCCGTGGGCCCGACACCGACCAGCGGGGTACGCCCCTCCGGCCGTCCGGACGGGTCGGCCTGGCCAATGCCGGGCTGGCTGGTCGTGCCCTGCTGCGCCGGAGTGCCCTGCTGCGCCGGGGTGCCCTGCTGGTTCGGGGTGCCCTGGTTGGTGTCGCTGGCCGGCGCGGTGCTCGTCGTGGAGGCGCTGGTCGACGGCGTGGTGGCGGGCCCCAGCGAGATGGAGCCGGCCGAGTTCGCCGTAGTCGGGTTGACGGCGGGTGTCGGGCGGCCCGTGGTCGGCTGCGTGTTCGTACCGGTGTTGGTCGCCGGCGCGGCCTGGGTGCCCGTCCCGGTCTGGCTGCTCGTCCCCGTGGCTGGCGCGTTCGTGGTCGCCGCGTTCGTGGTGGGCGCGTTCGTGGTCGACGCGTTCGCGGCGGGAGCGTTCGCGGCGGCAGTGGGCGGTGCGGTGGTCGCTGCCGTCGACCCGACAACGGCCGGGTTCGTGGCGGTGCCGCCGCTGATCGGTGCCGTCGACACGGTGCCGGCAGGCCCGCCGGCTACGGAGGTGCCCGTCGTCGTGCCAGGTACGACCGCGGGCGTCTGGTCGCCGGTGAGCGGATCAGCCGCGGAGTCCGACGTGGTGTCGCTCGTCCCGGAGCGGTCGGTGGTTTGCGACGGCGGAGCATCCACCGTGGACTCTGCGGACGGCCCCACGGAGTTGCCGACGGTGGTCGTGGACGACCCGTCCGGGGTGCCGCCGGTGGTCGAGGATGCCGAGTCGGAGCCCTTGCCCGTACCGGCGTCGGCGGCGCCCTGGTCGGTGCCCAGGCCAGTGCCCGGCGCGTCGGCGGTGACCGGGGTACCGGCGGCCGGCGTGCCGCCGCTCGCGCCCGGATCGGTGCCCTGGGTGGTGCCCGTGGCCGACGTGTCGGACGTGTCGGACGTGTCCGCGGCCGGCGGGGCGCCGGCGTCGGCCGTCGGTGGGGCGAGCGAGATCGATCCGGACCCGGTGGTCGGCGCGTTGCTCGGGCCGGTGTCGGCGCTCCCGTCGCCCTGGCTGCTGCCGCTCGAACCGCTGCCCGAACCCGAGCCGGACCCGGACCCACTACCCGAACCCGAGCCTGAGTTGCTACCCGAACCTGAACCCGAACCCGAGCCGGACCCACTGCCCGAACCCGAACCCGAACCGGAGCCCGAACCCGAACCGGAACCGGAGCCCGAACCCGTGCCGGCCCCGCTACCCGAACCCGTGCCGGCTCCGCTGCCCGTACCGGCGCCGGCTCCGCTGCCCGAACCCGTGCCGGCTCCGCTGCCCGTTCCCGTGCCGGCGCCGGCGCCGGTCCCCGGGCCGTTGCCGAGGTTGCCGAGGTTCGCCCCGCCGACTGCCGGGTTCCCGGTACCCGTGCCGGTCCCGGTACCCGTGCCGGTCCCGGTACCCGTGCCGGGGTCGAGGCCGGCGAGCCGGTTGTGCAGGTTCGCCATGCCGCTGCCGAGGTTGCTGGCCGCCATCGTGGCCCCGCCGCGACCGGCGCCGCTGGCGAAGCCGCCGAGGAACGCGTCAGCCCCGGGCATGTTCCACTGCCCGGTCATGGTGGCGTTGGCCAGAACGCTGGCGGCTGGCGAGATGACCGCGTTCTGCAGGCCGGCGGCGAGCGAGTTGCCACCCCAGCGGACGACCCCGGCACCCCGGAAGTTCATCGAGGGAGGACTGAACGAGACCGGCATCCGGGGCGCCACGTTGTTGCGGGCGAAGCGGGTGCCGGCGTTCAGGCCGGTACCGAGGACCGCACCGTAGGCGCCGCCGATGCCCGCGGTGGCGGTACGCTTGACGTCCCACTCCGTCCGCGTGCCGGCGTTCATCTGGTACGCCTGGGCGCCGATGTCGATGATGAGTTCCTCGCCGACCTCCTCGGCGAGTTCGAGGGCGAACCGCCGTCCGGCGTTGCGTAGCGCCTCGCTGGTGACCCGCCGAGTGATCTGGGTGCCGACGGTGCGCAGCGCCGCCTGCATCCCGGCGCGGGTGAGGAGTTGCCGGCCCATCTGCGCGATCAGCCGCCTGAACGCGACCGTCACGGCCTGCCGGCCGGCGGCGAGGATGCCCGGGATCGCTCCGGCCGACACCCCACCCAGCCAGGCCATCAGCAGCGCCACGAAGACCGCGATCACGGTGATCATCACGGCGATGAGGACCGTCAGCTTCGCGTACTCGATCTCCATGGCCGCGTTGTCGCAGCCGCTGGCGAAGGCGGACGCCGCCTCCTGGATCAGCGGAAGGCCGGTGCCCGGATCGACGCCGAGCTGGTTCCAGAGCTGGCCGAACGCCTCGCCGGCGCCGCCGCCCCAGTTCTGGAGGATCTTCATGGCGGCCGGGTCGGCGTCGGCGAGAGCGTCGTTGATCGTCTCGGCGAGGTTGTTCCACGCGTCGGCGAGCTCGCGCATCCGGTCCTCGTCGCCGGTGGGCCACGCCTCACCGGCGCTGACCCAGCAGATGGCGTCCCAGACCCACGCGTACTCGCCGAGCGAGGCCTTGGGATTCGGTACCGCCACCTGTTGTGCCCTTCCGCCCTGATTCGACCGCCCGAGAGTGGGAGGTTACTTGTCCTCGCCGCCGAACCACTTGTCGACCATGTCGTCGACCTCGACGGTGCCGTCGACGGCGCTCGTCACGTCGGGACCCAGCATCTTGACCAGGTCGACGATCGTCTTGCCACCGGTGAGGACGCTGGTGGCGGGGGCGTCGTCGCCGCCCTCCAGGTAGTGCTTGTTGAACTCCTTGCCCGGCTCGTCGGTGCCCCAGGGGGCCGAGGCGTTGAGCGAGGAGATGGTGGCCGCGTGCTGCGCCCAGCGGCTGGCCAGCGTCGAGCCGGCGACACCGAGCTGACGGCCGCCGTCCCGCGCGCCGTCGGGGTTGACGAAGGTCTCGTTCGGGTCACTCATCGGTCGTCCTCCCGTGGAAGTTCGCTGTCCAGCTGGCGGAAGATGCCGTCCAGGTCGTGGTCCATGTACGCCTGGAACTGGCTGTCCGGCACGAAGGGCCGCAACAGCTCCTCGACGTCGGCCATCGCCTTCTCGGTGGCGCGTCGGATCGTCTCGGTGACCGTGGCGGAGAGCTCCTTCGAGTTCGGCCGCCGGTAGATGCGCGGGTCGAACTCCACCTTGACCACCTGGCCTCGGGGGCCCACGGTGACGGTGACGAACCCGTCGTCCGAGGTGACGGTGGCGTTCACGGCCTTGAGCCGTTGCTGGAGGTCACCCACGCCCGAACGCATCCGCTCGAACTGGGCCATCAGCTCGTCGGCCCGGGCGCGCAGCGCCTGCGTGTCCATGACGTCCTCCCCCTGCACGTCCATGCGCCGCCGCGACCCGACCGACGGCGTGACAGGTCGACCATACTGAACCGGCGCGACATCGGGTATCCGGTCCAGGTCCGGGCATCGCTACGATGCACCGACGCCGTGCAGACGGGAGGTGAGCGCGGAATGGCCCTCGGCCGCCGTACGTCCACAGTTGCCCTGGTGGTGGCGCTGACGGGCACGACCATCCTCGGCACGCCGGCGCAGGCCGTGGCGGCCCCGGCGGTCTGCGGCAACCCGAGCGATCCGGGGCAGGTCATCCGCGAGACCCCGTGGCACCAGCAGTGGCTCGCGCCACAACGGGTGTGGCCGTTCAGCACGGGCGCGAGGGTGCGGGTGGCGGTCATCGACTCCGGCTCCGACGGCAGCCACGCCCAGTTGCGCGGCCGGGTGGCCAAGGGCTTCGACGCGCTGCGCGGCACCGCCGGCGGCGACGTCGACTGCGTCTCGCACGGCACGGCGGTCGCCAGCCTCATCGCCGCCCGTCCGCAGAACGGCGTCGGCTTCCACGGCCTGGCCCCGGACGCCACGATCGTCCCGATCCGGGTCAGCGAACGGGCCGGCAACGAGGGCGTGGACGGCCAGGGCGAGAGCGCCTCCACGGCGGTCTTCGCGCAGGCCATCCGCCGGGCGGTTGACGAGGGCGCGGACGTGGTGAACATGTCCCTGACGCTCTACCGCCCCGACCCCGCCGTCGAGAGCGCGATCCGCTACGCGCGGGAGAAGGACGTGGTGCTGATCGCCGCCGCCGGCAACCTGCACCAGGACGGCGAGCGTCCCGACCCGGTGCCCTATCCCGCCGCCTACGAGGGTGTGATCGGGGTCGGCGCGATCGACCAGCAGGGCGCGCGGGTGAAGCAGTCGCAGGTCGGACCGTACGTCGATCTCGTGGCGCCCGGTGGCGCGGTGGTGGCGGCGACCCGTCTCTCCGGCCACGCGGTCTGGAGCGGCACCAGCTTCGCGGCTCCGCTGGTGAGCGCGACGGCCGCCCTGATCCGCGCCGCCGAGCCGGGCCTGTCGGCGGAGGAGGTCACCCGCCGGCTGGTCGCGACGGTGGACCCGGCGCGCGGGAATCCGGAGCAGGGCTACGGACAGGGCGTGCTGAACCCGTACCGGGCGGTCACCGAGCGGCTGACCAGGGGCGCGCCGGTGGCCCAGCCCCCGCTGCCCGATCCGTCGTACGACCCGGTGGCGCAGGAGCGCGCGCAGCGGTGGAGCGTCTTCGGCCGGGTGGCGCTCTGGGGCGGTCTGGTGGCGGCGGCGATCGCGCTCGCCATCGGCGCGGCGGCCTCGTTGCTGCCGCGCGGACGTCGCCTGCGGTGGCGGCCGACCCGGCCGACGGCGCCGCCACCCCCGGTCCGCGAGGTCGACGAGCCCGAGGAGGCGTTCTTCCGGGTGCCCACCTCGCTGCCCCGCGGCTGAGGACAACCCGGAGGCCGAGCCTGCGGCGTCGGCTGAGGGACAACCCGGAGGCCGAGCCCGCGTCGTCAGGGCGAGCCCGAGGCCGGGCCCGCGGCGTCAGACGATGGTGGAAACGACGATGGCCCGGCACGGGGCCGGGCCATCGACGCGTAACGGTCGAGCTCAGTCGCCGAACTTCGCCCGGTTGGCGGCCTCGCGGGCCTGCATCTTGACCGCCGACTCGCGCAGCGCCTTCTCGATCCGGCCGAGCAGGTCACGCAGGTCGTTGGCGGCCGACTCCCAGTCGCTCTGCCGACGGAAGTACGCCTCGCGGGCGTCACCGTCCCAGGTCGCGAGCAGCGGCGCGATGCCGGACTTGAGCCCGTCGAGCTCGCCGGTCAGGTTTCTCACGGCACCGCCGCAGCTGTCCGCCGCGGCGTTCAACGCACCGAAGTTGTAGCGAATCTCCATCTCGGAACCCCTCCCCGTCAGAGCTTGAGCGCGGCGGTGATCTGGCCGGCGGTGGCGCCGGCAGAGTCCATGTCGGACCGGATCTCGTCGTCGCTGACGTCGTAGTCCTTACCGGCGGACCCGACGGCCTCGGCGATGGCCCGCAGTGCCACGTTCAACCGGGCCATGTCCTGGTCGAACCGCTCGCGAACCTGCTGGAACGAGCCCGCACCAGCACCCTTCCACTGGTCGTACAGCGGCGTGAGCTGGTCCATCAGCCCGTTCAGGTTGCTGGTGAGCCGGTCGGCGACGGCATCTACGTCGCCCTCGGTCTTCACCATCAAGCCGGTGTCGGTACGCATCGTCATGGTGGAGTCACCCCCGTCCTCGTCGATCGCCCCGCGTCGCCGGGGGCAGCCATAGTTACGGCGCTCGTGCACCATTTCTCGTACGAACCGTAACGGGTCGCGTCCAGCCGACGCTAGGCCGGTTGGCATTCGGACCCGCAACGCGCGCCACTGTGGCAGGTGCGTTCACTCCGGGTCCAGCGCCCGTTTCGCGTTCGTCGGGTCGAGCGCGGGACCGGCCGGTAGCCGGACGACCAGGCTCGCCGGCAGTTCGACGGGGCGCACGCCCTGGTAGCCGAGCATCCCCGGCACATCTTCGGAGGCCAACGGATACCGGTATCCCAGGTCGGTGACCAGGTTCAGGGTGCCGGCCGGGGCGTCCGGCGACGGCATGGCGGCGACCAGCACGCCGTACCCGGGTTCGATGACCACCCGGTCGGCGAGCGGGATGCCGTCGCCGGTCTGCTCGCCGGTGCGTACCGGCTCCTTCACCGGCTGCACCTGGGCGTCCAACAGCAGGGTCGGCTCGTCCTGCCCCGGTTGGTAGCCGGCGCAGACGGCCGGCTGGTCGCCGGTCAGCCGGGCGACCTCGGGGCGTTCGTCGGGGGCGCGGTGACGCCCCGCCGCAGGGACCGACGCCTTGGGCGCGGCTGCGGCGGTGCCGGCCGCGAGCGGTACCGCCCGGGGCGTCGATCCGTCCGGATAGGACCGCCGCGTCTCCGGGTCGGCCAGCAACACGTCGGCCTGCAGCGGGGTCAGCGGCGCCAGCCGCTCCCGGTCGGCGAGGTAGTACTGGCGGCTGCCGTTCTGGCTCTCCACGACGAAGATCTGGCCGACCCGGGCGTCCTGGAGCGCGTCGGACGGCTCACCCCGGCCGGCCACCGTCCGGGTGCCGATCGGCTCGCCGGCGGGCAGCGCGTTGAGCCACGCCCCGCCCACCTCGACCACCGGCTCCGCGGTCATGATGAGCCCTTCGAGGACGATCTTCTGGTTGCGGATCTCGTACCGGTGGTCGTGCCAGATCAGGTGCAACCGGCTCGTCTTGGTGTCCCGGACCAACAGCGCGCTGTCGCCCATCGCGCGTCCACCGCTGGGCGCCCTGCCGACGGTGAGCACGGTGGTGGCCACGGTCCCGCCGGCCTGGTTCCGGGCCGGTTGGGTGCAGAGCGTCCACGGCCCGGAGAGGATCCGCTTCGGGTCGGGCAGGGCGTCCGGTGCGTCCGGAATGCCGATCCGGGGGCCGCGCGGCGTGCCGACCAGCGAGTTCCGGGAGACGGAGACGGTGGGCACCGCCGACCCCATCGCCAACAGCGCGGACGAGTAGTTGACCACCGGGTGCAGCCGGCCGTCCCGGTAGACGTACCGGGTGCCGGTCTCCTTCTCGAGGACGACCGCCCCGCCCGCCTTCCATTTGGTGGCGCCACCGGGGCGCAGCAGGCCGTAGACGCCCACCGCGGCGAGGCAGAGCACCGCGACCATGACGCCCGCGAAGCCGGCGCCACCGAGCCGCCGGAACGGCGCGGCCTCCGGATCGGGCTCGCGCGCCACGAGCGCGGACGTCATCCGCTGGACGAAGAACTGGTACGACTGGACCTGGTCCCGCCGCGACGGCATGGCATCCTCCCCTGGCGTACGGTCGGCGCGGACGGAAGCGCCGGACCGCGGTGCCTACGATAGGCACCGCGCCGAACACGGTGGTGCCGGCACCCGGTCGCAGCCGGCGACCAGGACGACCACGGCCCGAGGGAGTTCCGATGATCAGTCGCGACGAGGCGCTGGCCCGCGCCCGGGAGTGGGCCGCGGCCGGCCACCCCGGCCCGCCGCCGGAGATCGACCTCTACGAATTCGATCTGGGCTTCATCGCCTCGCGCCGTGAACCCGAGCCGGAGGCAGCGAACGGGCCGCCCCGGCCACCGTCGGCAACCGGACAACCCACAGCGGTCATCGACCGGGAGACCGGGGAACTGTCCCAGTGGCCGTCGCTGCCCGCCCCGGCGCTCGCCGAACGGTACGCGAAGCACCGCGCCGCCGAGGGCCGCTTCCCGCCGGACGTCCGCGAGGTGCTGGAGAAGGCCGGCTGGTTTCCCGGCCGGGACATGACGGCCGCCGTCGACCTGTGGCTGACCCGGTTCGCCGACGAACTGGCCGGGCTGGAGTTCTTCCCGGCGGCACGCGCCGCCCTGGTCGAATTCGGCGGCCTGCGCCTGCCCCAGTTCGGCGGGCACGGCGAGCCGGGAGGCGGCTTCGGAAGCGCCCTGCATCCCACCCGGGGCGGTGTGTTGGCGGAGGGCTCCGAGATCTTCGCCGAGGAGTACGGCAACCCGGTCTTTCCGCTCGGCAACAACGCCGACGGGCCCTCGGAACTCGTCATCGACGCTCAGGGACGGGTCTTCCAGCTGCACTGGGCCGACGACTTCTTCATCGGTCCGGACATCGACACCGCGATCATCGCGCTCATCCGCGGTGGCAAGGCGCCGGCGGTCAGCGACGTAACGCTGTGAGCCCTCGGCGCCCCGGACACCTCGGCGGACCGGCGGCTGGCGCCCGGCGTCAGCCGTTCAGGGCGCGCATGAACGCGTACAGGCCCAGCACGCTGCAGGCCACCGGCACCACGGCCAGTTGCAGCAGGATGTCGAGAGCGTCCCCGAGGCGGGCCAGTCGGGGCGACGGGGCGCGCCGGCTGTAGGCGAGCCCGGCGCTGACCGAGAACCCGGCCGCGACCACCGCCACCGGCAGCACGGTCAGCACCCGCGGCACCGTTCCGGCGTCCGCCGCGCCGACCAGGGGCAGCAGGGCCAGCCCGACCAGGCCCACGGCGAGCAGCGGCACGCGGTGCCGGACGGTCGACACCAGCCGGGCCCGCAGCAGGTGACCGAGTGCGACCACTCCGGTCAGCAGCAGGGCGGCGACCGAGCCGTGTGCGGTGAGCACGATCAGGCAGCCGACGGTGACCACGAACGAGCCGAAGATCATGCCGGTGAGCACCTCGTCGGCCCGGGCAGTGGCCTGGTAGACCACCTCGCGCCGGGGTTGCGGCTCGTCGCGCAGCAGGTCCTCGGCGGTGCGGGGCAGCGCCGGCATCGGAATCTTGCCGAGCCGCACGGCGAGCAGCGGCATCGCCGGCAGCAGCAGGGTCACGACGCTGACCACGATCGCCGCGCCCTGCGCCGCGTCCATCGAGCCGAGGGCGAAGAGGCCGCCGAGCATGCCCCAGAACCCGGCGAAGACCGCCGCCACGAAGACCCGGGTCGCGTCGCCCACACCGAGGAAGCCGAGCAGGCCGGTGAGGAGCAAAACGGCGGAACCGAGCAGCACGTGCGGCGCGCCGAGCGCCCAGACGGACTCCCCGGTGCCGATCACCAGGGTGCCGCCGACGAAGGCGTACGGCAGACCGGCGGCGGCGACCACGGCCCCGGCGAGGGAGTCGGCCATCGCCCGGGACAACACGATCCCGACCAGCAGCAGCACCACGGCGGTGCCGAGGGCGATCACGCCACCGAGCCAGCCGGGCTCGTCGGAGGCGACGATGACGGCCAGGCCGAGCAGCAGCAGCGCGCCGCCGACGATCAGACCGGTCAGCCGGGTCGCGAACGGGCTCCAGGCCACCCCGCGCCGGCGCGCACCGTCGGCGACAGCCTCCATCAGGTCGTCGTACGCCAGCTCGGGCCACTCGGTGCGGCGCGGCACCAGGTGCAGCGTCTCGCCGTCCCGGACGTTCTGCACGGCGAGCGTGCGGTTGAGGTCGACGGCGGTGCCGTCGGTGCGGCGCAGCGTCCAGCCACCGTGTGACGTCCCGTCCGACGGGTGCTCCTCCGCCTGCCGCAGCACGGCGGGGAGCAGCCTGACGAGCGGCAGATGCTCGGGCAGGGCGAGATCGAGCCGTCGGTTCGGGGCGGCGACGGCGATGCGCACGAGACCGGTTCCGGCCTGGGTGACCACTGATGACCCCTCGGGACGGGGAGCGGACCGGGTAGGGCCCGCGGCTGTCATGACGAGAGAAGGCTACCTACCATGTGCCGGTGGCGTGGGCGCCGGTTCGGTCCGATCGGTCCGGGCGCGCCAGCGGGGAGGTCTGATAGGTGAGCACGGTCGTCGTGAAACGTCCGGCCCGGCAGCCGGAGCCGGAGTACCCCTCCGGTGAGGTCCTGCTGGAGGCGCCACCCGAGGTGCCCGCACCCAGTGGACGCGCCTGGGGCCAGATGCTGATGCTGCTGCCGATGCTCGCCGGCTCGTTCGCCATGGCGCTGATGTTCGCCGGCCGGGGCGGCAGCACCCTCGGTTACGTCACCGGCGGACTCTTCGGCCTTTCCGCGATCGGCATGCTCGCCTCCCAGCTCACCAACAACTCCGGCGGCCCGAGCAAGCAGGAGATGCTGCAGAAGCGGCGCGAGTACATGACGCACCTGTCGCGGCAGCGCCGCCGGGTGCTCAAGACGATCCGCAAGCAGCGGGAAGCGGCGTTCTACCGGCACCCGGATCCGGACGCGCTCTGGTCCGTTCCGCTCGGGCCGCGGCTGTGGGAGCGCCGGCGCGGCGACGTGGACTTCGCCACCGTGCGCATCGGTCTCGGCCCACAGGAGCTGGCCACGCCGTTGGTCCCGCCGCCCGCGACCTCGCTGGAGAAGCTGGAGCCGATGTGCGCGCTGGCGCTGCGCCGCTTCCTGACCACCTACGGCGAGGTGCCGGACCTGCCGGTGACGATGGCGCTCAACGGCTTCGCCCGGGTTCACCTGCGCGGCGACGACGACGCGGTGCGGGGGCTTGTCACGTCGGTGCTCGCCCAGGCCACCGCGTTCCACGCGCCGGACGACATGCTCGTCGCGGTCTGCGTGGCCCCCGACCGGCGGGCCGCGTGGGAGTGGACGAAGTGGCTGCCGCACGCGCTGCACCCGACCCGCACCGACGCGCTCGGTCAGCTCCGGCTGGTCGCACCCTCGGTCACCGGGCTCGAGGCGATGCTCGACGACGTGCTGGCGAGCCGACCGCGGTTCAACTCCTCCGGCGGGCCACCCCAGGTGGGCGGACCGCACGTCCTGGTCATCATCGACGGCGGCGACACCGCCGGATCGGACCACCTGATGACCGAGGGCGGCGTGGAGGGGGTCACCCTGCTCGACCTCTCCCACCCGGCGCCACGGGTGCTGGACCGGGCCCGGCTGGTGCTCGACGTGACCGCCGACCGGCGGCTGCACAGCACCACCGTGGACGGTTCGGCGGAGATCGGGCGGGCCGACGACTGCCGGATCGCGGAGATCGAGACGCTCGCCATGCAGCTGGCCCCGCTGCGCCTCTCGGCCGCGTCCCGAGGGGGCGATGCCCCGCTCACCACCGAGCTGGGCCTGGCCGAACTGCTCAACCTCGGCGATCCGTACGACTTCGAGGTGGACCGGGCCTGGCAGCCCCGGCCGAACCGGGACCGGCTGCGGGTGCCGATCGGGGTGGGCGTCGACGGCGCTCCGGTCGAGCTGGACCTCAAGGAGTCCGCGCAGGACGGCATGGGCCCGCACGGCCTGCTGATCGGCGCCACCGGCTCCGGCAAGTCCGAGCTGCTGCGCACGCTGGTGCTGGCGCTCGCCGCCACGCACAGCTCGGAGAGCCTGAACTTCGTCCTGGTCGACTTCAAGGGTGGCGCGACCTTCACCCGGCTGGACGCCCTGCCGCACACCAGCGCGGTGATCACCAACCTGGCCGACGAACTGCCGCTGGTCGACCGGATGACCGACGCGATCAACGGTGAGCTGGTGCGCCGGCAGGAGCTGCTGCGCTCGGCCGGCAACTACGCCTCGCAACGCGACTACGAGAAGGCCCGCGCGGCGGGCGCCCCGTTGGCGCCGCTGCCGAGCCTGCTCATCATCTGCGACGAGTTCTCCGAGCTGCTCACCGCCAAGCCGGACTTCATCGACATGTTCGTCCAGATCGGCCGGGTCGGCCGGTCGCTCGGCGTGCACCTGCTGCTCGCCTCGCAGCGGCTGGAGGAGGGCCGGCTGCGCGGCCTGGACACCCACCTGTCGTACCGCATCGGTCTGCGGACCTTCTCGGCGATGGAGAGCCGGGTGGTGCTCGGCGCCACCGACGCGTACGAACTGCCCCGTTCGCCGGGCCACGGCTACCTGCGCTTCGGCACCGAACCACTGGTCCGCTTCAAGGCCGCGTACGTCTCCGGCACCTACCGCAGCAAGACGGCCGAGGCGGTCGCCGCCGGTGACGGCGAGGAGCGCGTGCGGGAGTACAGCACCGCCTACGTCGCGCCGCCGGTGACCCGTACGGTCCCGGAGACGACACCGGAGCCGGCCGACACGGGCGGCGACAGCGTGCTGGACATCCTGGTCGGCCGGCTCGCCGGCCGGGGCGCGCCGGCCCACCAGGTATGGCTGCCCCCGCTGGCGGAGCCGCCGACGCTGGACCAGCTGCTGCCGCCGCTGACCGCCGACCCGGCCCGGGGCGTGACGGTGGCGCACGCCGGCCTGGTGGGCGAGCTGCAGGTGGCCGTCGGCGTCGTCGACAAGCCGTTCGACCAGCGCCGGGACGTGCTCTGGTTCGACCTGGCCGGCGCGGCCGGCCACACGGTGATCGTCGGCGGCCCGCAGAGCGGCAAGAGCACCCTGCTGCGTACGATCGTCGCCTCGCTGGCGCTGACCCACACCCCCCGGGAGGCTCAGGTCTACTGCCTCGACCTGGGCAGCAGCGCGCTCTCCTCGCTGCGCGACCTGCCGCACGTCGGCTCGGTCGCGACCCGGCTCGACGGCGGTCTGGTCCGCCGGACCGTCGCCGAGCTGCAACTGCTGATGGGCGAGCGGGAGCGGCGGTTCGGCGAGCGTGGGATCGACTCGATGGCCGAGTACCGGCGGGCCCGCCGGCACGGCCAGCACACCGACGATCCGTTCGGCGACGTCTTCCTGGTCATCGACGGCTGGTCCACCATCCGCGCCGAGTTCGAGGACCTCGAGTCGACCATCAACGACATCGCCAACCGCGGTCTCTCCTTCGGCATCCACCTGATCGTCACCGCCGGCCGCTGGATGGACCTGCGCCCTGCCGTGCGGGACGTCTTCGGTACCCGGCTGGAGCTCTGGCTGGCCGACGCGGGGGACTCCCTCCTGGACCGTCGGGCCGCGATGAACGTGCCGGAGAAGTCACCCGGTCGGGGCATCACCGCCGACGGGCAGCAGTTTCTCGCCGCCCTGCCCCGCACCGACGGCGCGCAGGAGACGGACACTCTGCCCGAGGGGGCCCGCAAGCTGGTCAACGACCTGGCCGGCGCATGGCAGGGGCCGGGCGCTCCGCCGATCCGGCTGCTTCCGCCCGTGGTCCCGTACGGCAGCCTGCCGGCCACCGGACGGCCCGGGGTGCCGATCGGCATCGCCGAGGTGGACCTCCAACCGGTGCACCTGGACTTCTCCGCCGACCCGCACTTCGTGCTCTTCGGCGACGGTGAGTCCGGCAAGAGCACGTTCCTGCGGGCGCTGGCGCAGACCATCGTCGACCGCAACGAACTGACCGAGGCCCGGCTGGTCATCGTCGACTACCGCCGCAGCATGCTCGGCGACATCAACACCCCGCACCTGATCGGGTACGGCTCGTCGGCCCAGCTCACCGAGGGCATCATCGCCGAGGTCGCCGCGGTGATGCGGGACCGGCTGCCGCCCAACGACGTGACGCCCGACCAACTGCGCGCCCGCAGTTGGTGGAAGGGGCCGGACCTGTACGTCCTGGTCGACGACTACGACCTGGTGGCGGGCGCGGGCAGCAACCCGCTGACCCCGCTGCTGGAGTTCCTGCCGCAGGCCCGGGACATCGGTCTGCACCTGGTCATCGCCCGCCGCACCGGCGGCGCGAGCCGGGCGCTGTACGAGCCGGTGCTGATGCGGCTGCGCGAGATCAGCACGCCGGGCATCGTGATGTCCGGCAACCGGGACGAGGGCGTGCTGCTCGGCACCGTCCGCCCGGGGCCACTGCCGCCGGGCCGGGGCTGGCTGGTCACGCGGCGGGAGGGCACCCGCCTCGTGCAGTTGGTGCACCTGCCGCCACGGACGTGAGCACCACGCGGGGTTGCTCGATGAGGCTATTGTCCACCAGAGTGGAACCATGGCGCTGCGGCTGGGGGCACAGCCGCGCCGCTGGCGTGTGAGCGAACGGGGAGGCAGATGGGCGACGAGTGGCTCGTCGACGAGAACATCGACGTCGACATCCAGCAGCTGAAGGACTTCGCGAAGGCCATCCAGGACGAGCTGGAAGTCAATTTCCGGCCCAGCTTCGAGAACGGCGTACGCCCCATGCTCACCGTGCAGGCGCCGTTCGGCGGAGGTGGGCTCAAGGAGGGCAAGTTCTTCCGGGGCCGGCACGACGAGAGCCGCTCGGCGGTGGCGCAGATGCTCGGCGACGCGATGAAGGGCCTGGTCTCCCTCAGCACGGCCGCGGCGTCGATCTCCGCCGAGTACCTCACCGGGGACGCGCTGGCCCAGGCCACCAACGACGACGTCTACAACGCCTTCAACGGTATCGACGGGCAGAAGACGCTCAACGACTACTGGCAGCAGGGCGGGGACGAGCAGCAGAACCCGGCCAACACGGTCCCGCCGGAGGCCACGAACCCGGCGACCTACTACGGCCCGGAGGTCTGCACTGCGGACGACAACCCGGAGGAGACGCCGGACATGGACAAGCCGGACACCATCGGCGAGGGCCCCGGCTCCTACCGCGTCCAGGGTGACAACGAGCAGATGTACGGCGACGAGGTAGCACGCCCGGACGTGCGGTCCTGACGGTGGGCAGGGGACGGGAACGCTGAGGAGCGGGGATGAGCGACAACTACTACGGGTGGACGCCGACGTACATTCCGAGTTACGCCGGTGTCGTCGACGACTACGCCGCCGAGCGGTCTGCCCAGGCCGAACCCTACGAGCCCACGAACTGGGACGGGGTCACCATCGAGCAGATGTGGGAGTACGCCCGCAAGGAGAGCGACGAGCGCACCGTCGCCCTCGCCGAAACCTGGCGGCGGGCCAGCAGCCTGCTGCAGACCACGCGGGAGAACCTCAAGCGGCACGCCGACGCGCTGGACGCCAAGTGGCGGTCGCCGGCGGGCCGGGTCTTCATGGGCAAGGTGGGCGCGGCCCTCTACTCGCTGGACGAGTGGAAGGACGTCGCCGACAAGACGGCCAGCGGTCTGGAGCAGCTCGCCGGCAAGATCGCGCAGACCCAGCGGGACATGCGTGAGCTCTGGCTGGAGTACAAGGCCGAGCAGGAGCACCAGGCCGACAAGCGCAAGGACGACGAGGGCGTCCAGGTAAGCGACCTCTTCGGGATCAACAACGCCAAGTCGTACGACGAGGTGCAGAAAGAATTCCACGAGCGGGCGAAGAACATCGTCAAGCCGCTCGCGGACCTCTACATCGACGTCTATATCTCGAACATCTCGCGCGGCGGCATGTACAAGGGGCCGACGAACGCGGTCGTGCACACCCCCTCGCTGGCCCCACGGCCCACTCGACCCGGCGCACCGGCCGGGCCGAAGCCGGTCGCCCCGACCATGTCCGGCGACCGGCCGAACCGGCCGGACATGCCCAACCGCCCCGACACGCCGACCACGCCCACGCCGCCGCCGCCCGGCCTGCCCAACGACCTCACGCTCGCCGGCACCGTGACCGCGCCTCCCGCGCCGACCGGGCCCCCGCCCGCCGCGCCGCCGGTCACCCCCACGCCGACAACCC